>CALWBE010000001.1 GCA_944375955.1 uncultured Clostridia bacterium
CTTTGCTGAAAAATTTGAGAAGCTGTGGTGCAAAACTCGGAGTTGTTACTAATAAGCCGGATATTCAGACAAAGCTTATGATACCGCACTATTTTGGCAATCTTTTTGACTATTTTGAAGGGAACAGTGAGCATGTTCCGACAAAGCCAGATAAAATAAGGGTGGAATCTGCAATCTCTGCATTGAATAAAAAAGCCGATCAGACAATATTTGTCGGCGACTCGGCTGTCGATGTTCAAACTGCGAGAAATGCCGGTATACCGTGTATAGGTGTAGCCTGGGGGTTTGCCGGGAAAGCTGGGTTTAATGGATATATGCCTGATTACATAGCAGAAAAGCCGGATGAAATTTTTGAGATAGCACGGTTTGGACTTTAACTGTTTATACGTTTCTTGTAAAATATTTTTTAAACTTTTTATAAACTGCGGCACGCTGTATTGTTACCGTGCCGCATAATTCTATTTATTAATATCCTGCCGGAGATTTTTAGCCTATGCAAGTACTTACCGATAAAAAAATCAAAGAAGTTTTTACCGACATTCCGGAAATAGAAACAAAAAGGCTTAGATTGAGGAAAATTACATCAAAAGACAGCTTGGATATGTATGAATATTCTCATCTTCCGGATGTCACAGAATATCTTACCTGGAATCCTCACACAAACCCTAAGGAAACTTTAAGATATATTCATCTGATAGAAAAAAAATATTCAAAAGGTGCGTTTTGGGATTTCGGTGTAGAATATATCAAAGATATGAAATTTATAGGCACCTGCGGATTTACTTCATTTGATATAGCTTCAAATTCTGCGGAAATAGGTTACGTCATATCACCTCTATACCGAGGACAAGGCATCGCCGGCGAAGCATGTCGTGCAGTAATGAAATTCGGATTTGCAGTTTTTGATCTTGACAAAATATGTGCCCGATTTATTGAAGGCAACACGGCTTCCGAACAAGTGATGAAAAAGCTTTCAATGAAATATTCAGAAACTTATAAAAATTCATTTTATATAAAAAATCAGTATAAAACAGTAATAGAATATTCCATATCAAAAAAAGATTTTTTTGAATCTATAAATGCCGTGTAGTTTTTATAAAGAATAATTTTGATTTTTATTATATGAAATTATACTAATACTTTATTTAAGGAATGAAAAATGGGAAAATACGGACTTTGCGGAGAAAAACTGTCTCACAGCTATTCAGAAATGATACACAAACTTCTCGGAAACAACAAATACTGTCTGCTTTCAATGTCAAAAGATGAATTTTACAAATTCATGCATGATAAAAATTTCAGTGCTGTAAATGTAACCATCCCTTTTAAAACAGACGCGCTAAAATTGTGTGATATTGTTTCCCCCGAAGCAAGCGAAATAGGTTCAGTAAACACTGTCGTCAATAAAAAAGGTGTTCTTTACGGATACAATACTGATATTCATGGATTTATATATATGATCGACAGAGCAGGCATATCAGTAAAAGGAAAAAATGTCATGATTCTTGGTACCGGTGGAACAAGTCTTACAGCGAATGCTGCCTGCAGACATCTCTGCGCACGAAAAATCATTACCGTATCCCGCAGCGGAAAAATTAATTATGAAAACGTGTATGAAAATTCCGACGTTCAGATAATTATAAATACAACTCCTGTAGGCATGTATCCAAATAACGGCACAAGCCCAATAGATATTTCGCGTTTCCCGCATCTTGAAGGTGTAGCAGACGTAATATATAACCCAAAACGCACGCGTCTTTTACTTGATGCACAGAAATACGGTATAAAAACTGCCGGCGGGCTTTCTATGCTTGTCTCTCAGGCAGTAGAGGCTGATAGGTTATTCTTTGAAAGAGATGTATCAGATGATGACCGTGAAAAAACAGAAAAAATTCTTTCTTCCCTAAGCTCATATGTACGTAACATTGTACTTGTAGGAATGCCAGGTTGCGGCAAATCAACTGTTGGCAAAATAATTGCAGAAAAAACCAACCGTAAATTTATAGACTCTGACGATTATATTACCGAAAAAATCGGCAGAACCCCTGAAAATATTATATTAAAAGACGGAGAACAAGCTTTTCGTGACATCGAGACATCAGCCCTTGAAGATATAACTAAACTTTCATGTTCGATTATTTCATGCGGAGGCGGCGCAGTTTTAAAAGAATACAACCGCGAGCTTATTCGACAAAATAGTACCTGTATTTACTTAACACGTGATATAGAGCACTTGGCTACAAACGGAAGACCGTTATCTTCCGGAGGCATAGAAAAATTAAAAGAAATATTCAGCGTACGCGATTCTCTTTACAGTATGACAGCAGATTTTTCAGTTCCATTCGGTGAAAATGCCTCTGTCTGCGCTGAAAATATAATTGAAAGGTGTTGCAAAAGTAAATGAAATTTCTTGTCATAAACGGTCCTAATCTTAATATGCTTGGTATAAGAGAACCTGACATATATGGTAAAAACACATATGCCGATCTTATCCGTCTTATAACCGAGCATGCGGAAAAACTTAATGTTGATGTTGAGTGTTTCCAGTCAAATCATGAAGGCAGTATCGTGGATAAAATTCAGAAAGCATACGGAAAAAAAGACGGTATAATAATAAATCCCGGCGCTTATACTCATACAAGCATCGCTATTCTTGACGCCCTTAAAAGTGTCGGAATACCGGCTATTGAAGTTCATATTTCAGATGTAGATTCTCGTGAGGAATTCAGAAAAATATCTTACATAACTTCATATTGCATCGAACGTATAACTGGTATGGGTTTTGCAGGATATCTAAAAGCTGTGGATGATCTTTTTAAATTTATAAGCAGCAAATAATTTATATCTTGTATTTATGCAAAAAATTTTCAGCCTGTAAATTAAAATAATATTTTTTATCATTTTAGTCTTACTGCCGCGCTCAACTTATAAAAAAAGCTTTAATGCAGAGGTATTTTCCCTGTATTAAAGCTTTTTTTATTTATCTAATATCACTAACTTTTACAAATTAAACGACTTATAAGAACTTACGGTCTGTAAAATTTCGTCCATTTATCATCATTATAATCCGAACCTGAACCTATATTTGGATTGTCTTCTCCATCTTTGTCAGACGTATCCCCTTCAACAACCAAAAAAATATCATCGTCTTTATCCTTATCATTTTCATCATCTTTACCACTTTCAGAACCGATGTCTGAAGTTCTGCGGTTATCAATAAGTGCCGACATTCTTGCACCACTTTCGATAACTACATTTTCGCACCCTTCGCATATAACGAGTATGCCGCCGATTTTGGCATCCTTCGTGATTGTTACATTGGATGACCTTATTATAACATTCCCTTCATATTCGCCTTTCAAAGTAGCAGGGTCGTCAATATATGTTTTTATCATGTTGTACATGATCTGCGCAAATTCAGCACGGGTTATATTATTTTTCGGATTAAGCATTCCGTCTGACCCGTTTACAAATCCTTTCGAGACAAGAGCAGCAGTATAATTCTTTGCCCAGGATGATACGCTGTCGGCATCAGAAAATTTATCAAGCTCAGAAACATCACCATCATCAAGTCTGAAAGCTCGAGCCAAAACAATAAATACCTGTTCTCGTGTTATGTTTTCCTCAGGCGTCAGCAAACCGCTGCCATCACCTGTGAAAACACCCATTGCTACAGCTTTCTGCATATATTCGTAATACCATTTATCAGAGGGCACATCACTGTAATCTTCAAGTGACGCCTTTGTTGACGCGTTAAATGCTCTTACTATAATCGTTGCCATTTGAGCCCTGGTTAAATTGTCTTTAGGCAAAATAAGTCCATCAGAGCCTGCCAAAAGATCATTTTCAATCGCCGCGGTAAGTGCAGGAGTAGACCAATCGTCAGGCATATCTGAAAAATCAGAAGCCTTTGCCGCACTTACTGTTATTATTGTCGACGCAGCAAGTATACTGCTTAAAAGCATTGATAATATTTTCATTTCTTTTCCTTCCTTATATTTTCTATCGTTTATTTCTTATATTATACCATCAAATAAACAAAAAGTACAGCATTTTATATAAATTATTTTTTTGTTTATCATTTTTTAATTCATAATATTTATATATAATATTGTTTGACTTCATCTATACAAAAATGTTCCGAATATATTTACAATTTTTAAATTCCTTTTTATATAAAAAGTGAGAACGGAAAAAACCGTTCCCACTTTTTTTCTAAAATATTTAAACAGTTATTCTGTTACTGCATTATTCAACTACCGGAGGCAGTTTCGAGAAATACAAATCTTTAAGATACAATTTATCTCCGGCAAGTTCACTACATGTCTTAGTGCCTATCGGACAGATATGGAACTGTCTTATAAGCGATCCTTCAGGTATTGATTTCGCAGCTACGATATCGCTGAAATCAAATACTATAGCAGCCCATTTATTTGCAACAACAGTGTTTATTGACTCATATGATGTGCCGTACCAGGCAGAAGTCGCTCCGTCAGGAAGCTTGCAGTTACCGAAATTAAACTGACCTTTACTTCCTACTGCAGCGCCTGTTTCAGATTCGTAATAATACACGATCGTCATATATTTATATTCGCTAGGATCTGCTTCGCCTTTATCCAAAGTCCAGTTATTTATCTTTATCGGATTAGAACCGCCGTCCGATTCAATAACTGTTACATCTTCATAATCAAATACTGCTTTTTTCGTTCCCTTTGTTCCGTTGATCTCATGTTCAAGATTTGCAAATGCGTCTTCTATAAGAATAGGATCATCGGATGCGTCAAACTCCGGATTTCTTCCTTTATCTGTAGCATAAGCCGTAAGATCGTAAAGTATTATAACATTGGGGAGCTCCCAGCTTCCGCGCTGCTGCCATTCTGCAGTAAATACTATATCGAAATTTCCGGTAACTGAATACGAGGAATTTGCAGGATAAAGCTTATTATCTATACTGCAGCGCCAACCCGCAAAACGGAATCCAAGATTTGTCATTGATGCCGCCGAAGGAAGTATATTACCTGTAGACATATGCTCCCATTCTCTAGATGACGGAATTGTACCTGTTACACTAGGATCTCCCGCGTCAAAGCTTACATTGATAAGAGGAGCATATCCTGTTTGCTCGGTAAACTTGTAAGACGCTGAAATTGTTCCGTCTGTGTTTGCACTTGCAGTTACAGCGACACCGTTTATGGTTACTGAAGGAAGCTTATTTTCATTGAAGAAAACTCCGATATTAGGAGTAATAGTTACCTCTGCACTGTAAACTGTGTCATAGTTGAATTTTCCGCCGACAAGAGCAGGCTCCCATCCTGAAATCTGAACTTTACAGTCGGGATTTGACGAGTCAGCAGTAATACTGAAAGCTTCCGCACCTCCTGTAGGAGAAGCGATTAAGATATCTATATTATCCTTGCTTTCTGTACCATAACGAACTTTATTTATAATACCTGTATTGATATTCCTAAGAGCAAACGCTCTACCTGCAGTAGCTTTTGTATAAGTTCCGGTTGTGTTAGTGCAATAATATGCATCACCCACATCAGCTGTCGCAATAGCCCGACCTCTGGTATTAGGTGCACCATTAGGAGCAACAGTTCCTCCTATTCCGGAATCAGTAATAAATACGTAATTAGAACGCAGAAGAAGTGTATTTATAACAGAATTGTTAATAGTCGGTATTGTTCCTCCGTTAAAGAACAACATCATTACATGGTTGTTTTCTTTTGCAGACTGATATGATTTTGACGCCTTAAAGCTGTTAATTGTGCTTCCAGCATTTACATTAAATATGATATAACCGTCTATTTTTGCCGTCTCACTATTCTTAGGAGCAAAATCTAATGTATCAATAACCGCACCGTCAATATTTACCATAACATTTCCGACTATACCCTGATCTGAACCGCTTAAATCAGAACCGCCAAGATAGTATGTTCCTATATGAACGCCGGATTTTATTGTGGTATCTACTGTTGTCGCGTCTTCAGCTCCTACGGTCTTAGCTATACCGCCGTCAACAAAGTCTATCTTTCCGCCGGTAAGGTTAGGACCGATAACAGCTTTGTTTCCGTTTGAAGCAATATATGCACCGTTTGTTGGATTTACGCCGATATTTTCAATAACCGTTTCTCCTCCGAGAGCTACGCCTCCGGAAATATTCAAAACAGATTCTCTGTCCATACCGGTAATTGTAGTTACTCCTTCGCTTATAGGAAGCTCGCCTTTAATTTCGGCGCTGTTAACAACAATTATTGTAATATCACCGCCGTCTGCAAGAGCATATGCATTCACAATACTGTCTACTGCAGTATCTGCAGTCAAACCGTCATTGGATGCAGAACCGTTGTTTGAATCAACATAAATTATCTTTCCTGTGTTGAGATTTTCTTCCCAGTTTGCGGTAAGAGTAACATTGCTGCCGGGTGTCATAAGAAGATCTCCGGGATAATAAATGTTGCCTTCCGAATCTGTCCAGTAGGTAAAGTTAAATCCTGTCTTTGCAAATGTATTGTTAGGAACGGTTACATACATTTCTTCGTACGATTCTATACTGTCAGGAGCAAATCCTCCGGTTTCTCCATTGCCCTGGAATACAATAACTATCGGCTCAAGAATTTCCCACTGTGCAGTAAATACCACATTAGTATCGCCGACCAAATATTCGTCGCCGGGCTGATATACTTTGCTGCCGTCTGAATAGCCTACAAATTTGTATCCGCCCTGAACATAAAAGTTGTCTTCAACTATAATAGTTTCTCCGGGAGCATAGAAAGCGTTACTGGGCTCGGTTACGCCTGCCATTAAGGCAGAACCTATGCCACCTTCATATGACACCATTGTCTTTCCGTCTTCTCCGGCAGTGATATCAGCAGTATACGTGAATGTTATTTTTTCGCTTCCGAAAACATAATTGCGAATTCTGTATCCGTGAAGATTTTCCTTGCTGTATGGTTCTTTTCCGTTAATAGTAAAAGTGAATCCGCCCGGGAAAACATATCCTTCAGCAGGTGTTAGAACTATATCGTATGTATATGCAACGCCATAGTCTACTACACTGTCAGAGGGTGTTATTGCTTCGGCAAAAATTTCAAATTCTGCTTTATCCACAGATACAGGCCACTCACTTTCACCTGGTGTAGCAGGTTCAATTGTGAGATCTGCAGAACTAGATCCTATAACTTTTGAATTATCAAAACTAACCGTTACCTCTTTGCCCAAAGGCAGAGTATACTCGCCCGGAGCAACATATTCTGTTTTATTATCATATGCAACTGATACGATATAACCATCATTAGCGGTAATATTTACAACTCCCGCACGGTCTGTAAACTCTACATTTCCGTTCACAGTATCAGAAAGGTTAACCCAGTAGTACTGCTTGTTTATGCAGTTTGTGAGAACAGGTTCACACATTGAACCGCCTTCTTCGACAATCACCTGCATGTAACCCTTTAATATTGCGGCTCTTCCGCTGTTTGTCATAGCGTTTATTTTACCCTTAGAGCCTACTCTTACATTTAGGTTTCCGCCGATATATACCGACCCATGAGGCTCTACATATCCGTCCTGACTGAGCATAAGGGTTGAAAGCGTTCCGTCGAGAACTTCAACCGTTACATCTCCGTCTATTGATTGCGGAGAACCTGTATTATAAGCTCCTCCTATTGATGCGGTTTTTGAGAATACGCAACCTCCGTCAATAACAATATGTTCGCTTTCTGTAGAACCGCCGTCATGTCCTCCGACATGAATCATGCCGCTGGACATATTAAGCCCTTCTCCAAAAGTTATCTTATTTCCTTCTGAGTTAAGGTGAGCATGTTGTCCAAGTGATATTTCAATATTCTCAAAAACTAAATCACTCTTAAAATATATTCCGAGACTCGCAGCACAAATTATCTGTGAAGTCTCGTCATATCCAGAAATAGTTACTTCACTGTTACTCGAAGGCCATGTTGATTCACTGTTATAGACACCCATAATATATACAGTGCCTTCAGCACCGCCAAGCTTTGTAAATGCTGCTCCGAGCGATTTTACAGGAGCATCAACAGTTCCTGCTGCGCTGTCATCGCCGTTTGTCTGATCCACATACACTTCTGTTACAGCAGCAGACACAGTAAGACTGCCAAACGTTAATGTTGACAAAACAAACACAAGCGCAAGCACAGTTGATAAAATTCGTCTTGTTTTCATGTATATTCTCCTTTATCAGTGTAATTTCCGGCCGGTTACTGAAAAATTGCATAAAACTCCCGACCGATACATATTTACATTTGTATTATATATCACTTTATTAAAAAAATCAATAGTATAAAACAATTTTTCTTATTAAATTTCGACAATGATTTTATCGTTTTTTTCAATTTTGTATAGGTATACAAATTAGCATATAAAATTTAGTTGATTTTAACCATACCATAAAAAATAGCTTTTTTAAGCAATTAAAATCTTTGCTCTGACGTTATAATTTAAAAGTGCCGGTTTGTATAATAGTTTTTTCTTACATTATATTATATGATATGAATTATAATTATTTAACTATACTTTTTAAAATCAAAATAATCCGCATTTTTATATGCTTTTTTCATAATGCATAATCCGGCGCAAATCTCACACGAATATTTTTTTAACGCTCGTCAATAAGTCCATATTTTAATTTTATACGATCAAGCTTTTCAATCATAGCTTCAGAAGCAAACCACAAAAAAATCGCCGTAGCGCAGGCATGTATGCAGTCAAAGGGAAACCCTAAAGCATAAGAAGCTATAAGCATTTCAGCAGTTGGATTCTGCTGGGCTAAGATAACCGACGCAGGATTCATAATGCCGCCGTATATCAGTATCGTAGCAAAGGCTCCATAAACGGATAATATCAAACGGCTTCTTCTAATCAGCCCTTTTCTGAAAATAACACCAGATACAAAACCTATTATTCCAAATGAAAACATTTGCCATGGCGTCCATGCTCCCTGACCGAAAAAAAAGTTGGAAACAAACGCCGTAACCGCCCCTACGAGAAAACCGGTTTCTCCTCCAAGACATACTCCGGAAATAATAACTATCGCCAGCACAGGCTTAAACTGCGGAATCATATAAAATGCAGTTCTTCCGGCAACTGCAATAGCACACATAACGCTTACAATTATAAGCTCGCGCGCCTGCGGCCTTCGCTTTTCAAAAATCATAAAAAACGGTATAAGAGTTTCTATTATGATAATTATACTTACAATATAATAATGTTTTCTATCCAACAGGAAAAAACCTATATATATAGTTAAAACTGAGGCCAGAACAGATATTATCGCTGCAGCTTTTGTGCGTACCGGTAATTTTTTTGCCGTACTTTTACAAATATTTCGCGAAGAATTTATTTTTGTTTCCCGATTGCCGGAGTTGTGCGGAAAAAAAGCAGCAAGGCATATTACCGCATCCAGTACGGCGGCAAGCGAATAAATATTTCTTAAAGATCCGTTTTCTGCTTTTCCTATTCCGAAAATACATATAGCTAAAAAAATCAAAGCAAATAAACAGCCTATTGCCAAGCGCCATTTTGTAATACCAGACTCTTTTTTATTCCCCTCTGAATTTTCCTCTTTTAAATTATAGTAAATAGATTCTGTAATTTTACGGTTATCAGGTTTCTTTATAAAATTCTCATTATTATATCCGCACGCCGCAAGGACATCGCTGCACAAAAGAGCTTTAGGAAAAACGGTACGTGACATGCGGCATACGGAAGTAGTATAAAAATTGTTTCCGGTAAATAATTCACGCGGGGTACCTTTTCCCGTAATCACTCCGTCAAACAGCATTGCACATCTGTCGGAATGAGCGGCGCAAAACTCTATATCATGCGACACCATTATAACAGTAACACCTGCTGACTTCAGCGAATAAAGTATGTCAGCGAAGTTTTCTTTAAAACAAGCATCCATACCCTTGGTCGGCTCGTCAAGAAGGATTATTTTCGGGGATTTCAGCAATATTTTCGCAAGCGCCGCCCTCTGCTGTTCTCCTCCGGACAGGTCGTACGGATGCCGCCCCAGCAAGCGGGCTATATCGCACATCTCAGCCGCGGAAATAATCATTTTTTCCTTTTCTTCGCAAGATAGCTCCAATCCCGCAAGCATATCCTGCAAATCAAGATAAACTGTTTTATGAATAAAAAGGGTCTGAGGATTCTGAGGGAGAACTCCTAAAAGCTTATTATACGGATCCTTTATATCGCATAGTTTTTTCCCATATATAAATACTTCTCCGCTGTAAGGCGTCAAAAGACCGCTTAATACAGAAAGCGCTGTACTTTTTCCGGCACCGTTTCCGCCGACAATCGAGAAAATCTCTCCGCAATTAACCTTCAATGAAAGGCCTTTTAAAATATCGGGAGTCTTTTTGTCATATCTGAACCATATTTCCCTCATCTCGGCGGCAATCACCGCATCGTTGATGTTTCCTGCATCCTCGGGAATTCTTTCTGGATACACTGGATTTCTATCTGCAAATCTTTCAAGCCTTTCTCTGCCTTCCCTTACGGTAAGAGGTACAGGTTCATTTTCTTCAAGTTCTGCAAATATTTTCATCGGGGACGGAAGCGACATATACATTTCGCTTCCGCGTTCTTTCAAAACGCCGCATATCTCCGCCGGAGAAGCATCTGCCGCAAGTTTTCCGTCTTCAAGAACAATAACTCTGTCTGAAATAGGGAAAACATCTTCAAGCCTATGCTCAGACAAAATGACGGTTATGCCGAGCTCTCTGTTTATTTTATAGATTATTCTTATAAATTCCGAAACGGCTATCGGATCGAGCTGTCCAGTAGGCTCGTCAAGTATTAAAGCCGACGGGTGCATAGCCATTACCGAAGCAAGACTCAAAATTTGCTTTTGACCTCCGGAAAGCTCGGAAACATCTTTGCAGAACCAATCTTCTATACCAAAAAACGAAGCCGTTTCAGCTACGCTTATATGTATCTCGGATTCTGTTCTGCCGAGATTTTCAAGTCCGAATGCAAGCTCATGCCATACTTTATCGGTAACTATCCCATTTTCAGGATTTTGAAACACAAAACCTATTTTTTCACATTGTTCGCGCAACGGTATTTCATCAAGCTTGCAGCCCTCGAAAAAAATCTTCCCACTAATATTTCCATACGGAGAAATAGGGCTTTTCATAAGACGCAAAAGCGTACTTTTTCCACAGCCGGATCTTCCGCATAAGGTTACAAATTCACCGTTATTTACCGAAAATGAAACGTCTTTAAGTGCCGGCGTTATGCATCCCGGATATGTAAATGTCAGATTTTCGACCTTAATGCTTTCCATCTCCGGGCCTCCTTTATCTCTATTATCACAGGAATAAAACACAATATAAAATATACCGCAAATACGCTTACAGCGTAAAGATCTATATTTTCAAATCTTACCGTGGGAAAAAATCTGAAACTCAATGCTCCTAAAATACCCCCTGCAGCGACATACATACCGGCGATCAAAACTAATATAAGCACGGCATAGTTTTTCCCGTTAAAACGATATACTGAAAATGATGTTCGCCCCGGAAGTCCGTATCCCCGGGATTTCATGCTGTCGGCAGTATCTACCGAATTTTCAAGCGCCCACGTTACAAGCCCTGACAAATTTGATATTCCTTTTTTTGCTTTCTGAATTATATTTCCGCTTTCCGGTCCCCTGCCTATGCATTTCTGCGCATAAAAAATTTTTTTCATCTGTAAGTTAAATCTCGGAACAAATCTTAAGGTCATAGAGAAAATAAGGGAAAGCGAAGGAAATAATTTTCCCGAAAGATATACTATCTTATCGCTTGTTATAACTTCGTTAAAGCATGAAAACCAAAGTATTACCGACGCAAGGAGAATTCCGGCGGCAAATCCGTATAATACAGATTCGAGAGTAAACGGACTGCCGCTTGGAAAATAAGCTATCACTGTCGCTCCTTCATGGCTGAAAAATGGATTTAACAGAGATGTGCCCAAAATAACAGGAATTATAATAAAAAGTTTTCTCAGCATCAATTTTCTTCCGCTGAGTATCAAAGAATATGTGAACGAGCCTAAAACGGAAATTGCAAGGCAAACCGGATTTCTGTAAATCATTGAAAAAGTAATCACAAAAGCAAAATATATAAAATTTACTGCCGGATGATAATTTTTAAATCCGATCATATGGCTTTCCCTGCACCCCCTTAATTTTTACGGTTTTTTTAAATAAAAACAACTTTGAATATCATGATATCATAAAAAAATATGACCGTCAACATAAAAAAACGGCACAAACTTTAATTTTCCGACATTACTGCAAAAATATGCCGCTTCCTCCGTATATTTCATATAAGATTTTTTTATTGCTATTTTAAACGCACGTTTTTTTAATAAGAAACGTCTGCCGTTAAAACATTTATATAACTTTAACTGTTCTGATTCTGTTTTTATATAGCAAAAAGCGAAAAAAATACGGCAAACTAAAATGTTTGCCGTATCGTGGCGCGCTGCAAGGGACTCGAACCCCTGACCTTTTGGTTCGTAGCCAAACACTCTATCCAGCTGAGCTAGCAGCGCAAAATCCGTTAACTTTTGTTAACTACTATATGTTATCACACATTGCTTATTTTGTCAATACATTTATAAAAAAAACAAAAATAAAAAGAGTTTTATACTATGTGCGAAAGGAAAAAAGCCTCAACGGTGCACCTTAAAAGTGTGTGAAAGGCTAAAACCTTTCGCACATTATTTTTTTGCCAAAAAATAGAGAGGAGGTAAAAACCATGATATTGTCAAGATTAGTTGACACATTTTTCTCAAGGATATCACTTGACTATGCAGCCATCTCCAAAGTCCCATAGTACTGCCTGCGTTTTACCATGGGAGGAAGGCCTCCATTGGCAGAGCAGATCCTCCGGTTGTTCCAGTAGCTGAGGAAGTATCTCCAGATAAGTACCTTTAGTTCTTCTACT
>CALWBE010000002.1 GCA_944375955.1 uncultured Clostridia bacterium
CCTGCTGCCATGGCTCAAGATTTACTACAAGATCCAGCTTCTCCGACATTTTAATAGAGCCCATTCCAAAAAGACGTCTTACATCGACAATTCCTATACCACGCAGTTCTATGTAATGTCTTATCAGCTCAGGTGCCTGTCCAACCAGAGTTTTATCTGATACACGTTTTATTTCAACAGCATCGTCAGCTATAAGACGATGTCCGCGCTTTACAAGCTCTATAGCTATCTCACTCTTTCCAATTCCGCTGTCTCCAAGTATCAATATACCTTCTCCGTATACTTCTACAAGTCCGCCATGACGCGTGATTCTCGGAGCAAGACTAACACTGAGCGACGAAATAAGTGCCGCCATAAAATGCGATGTGCTTGTCTTTGTGCGCAATACCGGAGTCGAATATTTCTTAGCGCATTCTACAGCTTCCTCAAATATATCAAGTCCTGAAGAAAAAACAACACATACTATCCCATGAGCAAAAAAATTCTCAAAGCTCTCTTTTCTTTTTTCATGCGTCATATACAAAAGATAATGATATTCTGCTTTTCCTATTATCTGAACACGAAGCGGTTCAAAATGATCAAAAAAGCCTGCAAGCTGCAGTCCGGGTCTATTAACTTCATTTATCGTTACGACAATATCCTCTATATTATCGGGCACGAAAATCTCTTCAAGTGAGAATTCCTTTATAAGCGAACGCAAAGTAACAGAATATGTCTGATCCTGCGGGCCTATATCCATCTCCATATTCTCTTCCATAAAGCATTTCCTTTCAGTATCCGTAAACTTTAATTTTATATCTGTCAAATATAAATTACTTAATATTTAATATATTATAATATATTGCGGATTTTTTTTCAAGTAAATATATTAAATGAAAGACATTTATTTATTTTAATTGTTCTTGCAAAACAACGTATATCTTTTGCCAAAATAAATTATTTTAGCTTTTTTTATCAAAATACTTGAATTATCAAGCATGTTGTGTTATAATAACAACTGTTATTCAAGGATGATCATATTTTTATTAAAAATTTGGTTATGCCAATATACCAAAATAGGAGGTGTCCAAATTATGGCAAAGTGCGAGATCTGCGGGAAGGGTGTCACTTTCGGTCATAACGTTTCCCACTCTAACAGAAAGACCAACAGAACATGGAAGCCCAATATCAGAAAAGTTAAAGCGGTTGTCGGCGGTGCTCACAAAACAATTTATGTATGTTCACGCTGCCTGCGTTCCAACAAGGTTACACGCGCCGTTTGATTCTGCAAAAAATTATATCGGGTAATTTTTACGGCATTTGCGTTGCAGAATAAAAAATTATATAAAAATTGACGAAGACATCTGTCTTCGTTATTTTTTATAATAAAATACGGCAGACAAATTATCTTTGTCTGCCGTATTTATATTTTCTATATTATTTTCTTCTTCCAAAAATGGATGAATATGCGTCGAGAACATCGTCTTCTGATCTTGCATTGCTCTTATTCTCATCGGCAGCCGCAGGAGCTGTGTTTCTTGAAAAGCTGTTTTGGATCGGAGAAGATGACATACTTCTTGAAGTAGTTTCCGCGACTCCTGCATCAAATCCTGTTGCTATAACTGTTATACGCATCTCGTCATCCATATTTTTGTCAAATGCGACACCCCATATAATATTAGCATCGGGATTAGCTTCGCTTGCTATAATATTTGCGGCGAGATCAACTTCCTCAAGTCCCATATCAGGTGAAACCGTAAAGTTGATAATAATTCCTTTGGCGCCTGTAATTGATGTCTCAAGCAGCGGGCTTGATATTGCTGTTTTTGCTGCGATCTCCGCTTTTTCCTGTCCTTTTCCGCTTCCCACTCCCATATGAGCAAGTCCTGCGTTTGACATAATTGTGACAACATCGGCAAAATCAAGATTGATATGTCCGACAATCTTAATAAGTTCTGAAATACTCTGAACACCTTGACGCAGAACATCATCTGCAATTTCAAAAGCATTCATCATAGTAAGCTTTTTCTCGGCAACAAATTTAAGCCTTTCATTAGGGATGACTATAAGTGAATCGACATTTTCTTTAAGATTATCAATTCCAACCTCTGCCTGTTTCATTCTGCGGCTGCCTTCAAAAGCAAACGGTTTTGTAACGATTCCAACAGTAAGTATACCCATTTCCTTGGCAAGTTTTGCCACAATAGGAGTTGCACCGGTTCCGGTTCCTCCGCCCATACCCGATGTGATAAAAAGCATATCCGCTCCGGTAAGAGCTTTCTTTATGTCGTCAAGATTTTCTTCGGCAGCTTTTGCTCCCACTTCAGGATTCGCACCTGCTCCGCGTCCTCTTGTAACCTTCTCGCCTATTACTATCTTATCCGGTGCGAGAGATTTTTCGAGAGCCTTTATATCTGTATTTACAGCAATGAAGTCAACTCCCTGTATGCCTGCCTCGACCATTCTGTTTACGGCGTTGTTACCTGCTCCTCCAACACCTATCACTTTTATGATCTGGTCATTGCTGATGTTTGAATCGAAATCCATTGGCATTTGTCATTCCTCCTGATTTATACGTTAGTTTATTATTTTCACTCAATTATATATATTAATATCAAAATACTGTTTTACGACTATATTATATAAAAACACATATTTATCATTTTATCTTATTATATTATATATTATAATAGCGTTTTTTTCAGATTTTTTCAATAGAATTTTTTAAAAAAAACGGTTTTTTTTTTATTTTTTTTTAAAAATATGCGTTTATTATTCCAAATTAAGGTAAAAGAATGTACTCTGTGTGAACATTTTAATTTTAATTTCAATTATACTGTATTATTGTCGCTTCATGCAGATCACTGTCTGAAACATCTATTATACCACTGTCGGTATCCGACAGTGTATCAACTATCTTTTCAAGAAACTGAAATTTTATCTCGAGATCATTAAGATCTCCAAGTTTTACAGTAAATCTGTTTTTATATTCAAACTGCAAATCAAATTTGCTATCTATAATTATCGCGCTGCAGAAACCGGAAAAACCGTATTTTTCAAGAAGATAAGCGAGCTCGTCAAACACATCATAAAGATCGGCATCAAGATATTCGAGTCTTTTACCCAAAACACACTCTGCGATTTCTTCAGATTGAATTCTTATGCATCCGGCAAGTTCTATATCCTCTATCCTGCTTGTCCTTGCTATAACATTACAGTTTTCATCGAGAAGATAATAGTATCTTCCTGCACAAACATAGTATTTCCCGCTCCCTTTTGTTAGTGAAATTATTATTTTTGACGGATATACCTTTTTTACGGTTATGTTAGAAGCATATGGCACTGACGCCGCTATTTCAGCTTTTATACGATCTTTATCGGCAAAAATAAGATTTTCTCCAATATTTATACCCGATGCGGCTATTATCTCTTCTGCATAAAAATCAGTTTCATTGGTCACCTGAACTGTTTTTACCCTGAATACGAATCCCGATACTAATATTAACGCAACCGCTGCTGCAACAACAAGTACGAGTGCGACAATAACACCGGCGATTTCCCTTTTTGATGAATATTTTTTTGCCTTACCGCTCTCAATTATGTCGATAGGAGTAAAATTGCCGCTATGCTCGAATATTTCACGGTTTCTTTTTCTAAGTTCTTCAAGTCTTAGTGCTTCTTTTTCTGTCAAGCAAAGCCGCCTCCTTTTCGTAACTGTTATTTTATACGTCTTTATGTTTGTGTTATGATTATGTTTGTGTATCTATTCCTTTATCACTTTATTAGGCATATTATCTACTCAGCAACAAGGCTTTCAATTTCTCTGTATATCTTATCAAGGCATTTCGGCTCGGCAAATTCCCGGGCACGGTCTCCTGTCTGCCGCAGAAGACTTGTATCTGACAAATATTTGCATATTATACCGGCAAGCTTTTCCGATGTCAGATCCTTCTCCTCTATAAGCTCAGCGGCACCGGCATTTTTTAAAACCAAGGCATTTTTATACTGATGATTATCAGTTACGTTAGGAGACGGTATAAATATTGCCGTTTTTCCCATTGACGCAACCTCGGATACCGTCATAGCTCCGGATCTGCAAACGACTATATCCGCGCATGCCATAAGCTCAGGCATATTATAAATATATCTTTTTAATTCAATCCTATTTTTCTTTAACGTGTTCTCGTCTTTTTCCGAAAATCCTTCGGCTGAAAAGCGGCGTTTTGCTTCATCCCAGTACATATTTCCTGTAGCATGAACATGATATATATTTTTCGGAAGCATGTTTCTCGATATCATATCAAAGACCGTCTCATTTATCATTTTTGCCCCAAGGCTTCCACCATACGACAAAATAAATTTGTCTTCTGCGCCTATTCCAAACTTTGAACGGCACTCTTCACGTGAAAGAGAAAACATTTTACCTTTTACAGGATTGCCGACTACCGAGATTTTTTTTGCATAAGCAGTAAGATATTTTTTAGACTCTTCGAAGTTTAAAAGTATCCTGTCTACATATTTTGCAAGCATCTTTGTCGTTACTCCTGGAAAAGCATTTGATTCATGAACCGCAGTCGGTATATTCATCATAGCCGCCGCCCTAAGTACCGGCCAGCAGACATATCCACCTGTTCCAATAACAATATCAGGCTTGAATTTTTTTATTATCCTTCTTGCCTCAAATACCGATGTTACAGCTTCTGCCGCTGCTTTTATATTTTCAAGAGTTAATTTTCTTTTTATTCCTTCCACATGTACATAGTGTATTTCATATCCTTCTTTAGGAATAAGTTTTGTCTCAAGACCTTTTTTGGTGCCGACAAACTCAATAACCGAATCCTTTTCTTCTTTTTTTATTTTTTCGGCTATAGCAAGGGCGGGATTTATATGACCGCCGGTACCTCCTCCGCTTATAAGTGCTCTCATAAGAACATACCCTCTCCAAACTGTATCATTTTTTCTCAATTATAGAATAGCGTGAAATCGAGAGTATAACTCCCATCTCGGCAAGCAAAATCATAAGCGCACTTCCTCCGTAGCTGAAAAACGGCAGCGCAATTCCGGTACTCGGTATAGTATTTGTCACAACCATCATGTTTAACAATGCCTGCAAGCCCACCTGAGCTGATATTCCAAGTACTACGAGCGATGAAAATCTATCAGGAGCGCGAAAAGCTATTATGATTCCGCGGTATACGAAAAACACAAAAAGCATAATAACAGACATGGCTCCTATAAATCCGAACTCTTCACATAGTATCGCAAATATATAGTCGTTCATAGGTTCAGGCAGATAAAGATGCTTTTGCATGCTCTGACCTATTCCGACCCCCCACACTCCTCCGTTTCCTATCGCGTACAGAGACTGCGCAGGCTGCCATCCGCCTTCCCTTAAATTGCTGAACGGATCCTTCCATACGTCAAGTCTTCCTTTCGAATGGGAAAACATGTTAAGGAGTCCAAACATGCCGACTCCACCAGCGGCAACAGCACCCAGCATATACCTGGAGCTGCTTCCGCCTATTGTCATTAATATCACTATAATGAGAGTTATTATAATCATTCCGGACATATGCGGCTCAAGAGCAAGCAGCGCCGCTATTCCTACTATCATAATTCCGAAAGGAAGTATTCCGAAAAAGAAATCCGGTGCTTCACTCGGCATATTGCGCTTTACTGCATGATATACTCCGAACGCAACCAAAAGCAGTCCTGTTATTACAAGCAAGATTTTATAATTTTCACAGAATGTTATAAATCCGTAATATGAATTTTCTGTGCCGTCCTCAAGTATCGGCTCTGACGAACCTGCAAGCTTTTCAAAAAGCATTTTGCCGAATGCTCCTAAAGTAAAAAGGCCCGCTCCCGAAATCATTGCAGCCATTGACGGCAGAACAATCCTTAAAAAAGATCCCGGCTGTCCTTTAAGCGTTATCTGATTATGAAACCGATCTATATAATCGGCGCACATGATTATTGCCGCAAACTTCATTATTTCAGAAGGCTGCACCGATACAGGACCTATATATATCCATCTTTTAGCTCCGTTTGCATCCGAGCCCATAAAAAGAACTACCAGCAGCAGCAAAAAAGAGAAGATAAAAATAACAGGAGTCCATTTTCTTATAAGTTCATATGGAACCTTTGATACGCCCCACATTATAATAACTCCAAGCGCAACAAACAAAAGATGTCTTTTTATAAAATGCAGATTGTCGCCAAATTTCCATCCTGCATAGACATAGCTTGCCGTAGCTACCATAACTATTCCGGCGCACAAAAGCAAGATTATTACGGTAAGAAAAGGTTTATCCACGCCTCTGCGCAGTCTGTAATCCTTTTTTTTCACGGAAGCTTTTCCGTTTGAATATTTTTCGTTTGCAATATCGCCTGTCATTTTTCCTCCGCTTATATCACAGCAAAATACCTTTTAGAGCATTATATTGTTTTAAGCTATTAAAAAGCCATAGCTACCAACGGCTGAAGCCGCAAGAGTTACAAGTGAAAAAACAGTTACTATTTTTATCTCATTCCATCCGCACATCTCAAAATGATGATGTATAGGACTCATTTTAAATATTCTTTTTTTGAAAAGCTTATATGAAGCTACCTGCAGCATAACTGACAAAGCCTCAATATAATACACTATCCCTACAAAAACAAGTATCAGCGGCATATTGAGCCAAAGCGCAAGACTGCTCACTGCTCCTCCCAAAAACAAAGACCCGGTATCTCCCATAAATACCTTTGCAGGATAAAAATTATATACAAGAAATCCAAAGCATCCGCCTGTTACAGCTGCTGACAAAACCATTGCAAGATTATTTTCAACGCGATAACATACCGCACACAAAAATATCGCCGCCACTGCCGTTACGCTCGATGCAAGCCCGTCTATTCCATCGGTAAGATTTACGCTGTTGACTGTGAAAACTATTCCTACTATAAGAAACAGATAATAAAACATTCCAAGCTCTATACGGAAATCGGTAAACGGGAGGGAAAGAGATGTATCCGCCTTTCTTCCTGCATAAAATGATATTATATATGCCGCAGTCAACGCAAACTGCAAAAAAAGTTTTTGCATTGCGGTCAATCCCTTGTTCTGCTTCTTTACAAACTTTGTATAATCGTCGACAAAGCCTATCGCTCCGCATAAAAGCATAAATCCGAAATTGACAAACAGTTCTCGAAGATTTCCTCCGTTTACTGTCGTTAAATATCCATATACCGCCGCCGACACTCCAACGCCTGCTATAAAGAATAAGCCTCCCATAGTAGGTGTGCCTTCTTTCGATTTATGCCAGCGCGGACCTATATCAAGTATTTTTTGTCCCATTTTTATGCTTTTTAAAACCGGTATAAATATTTTACCAAGTATCAATGTTATTAAAAAGCTTATTATAAATGAAATTATTGCCTCTTTTATCAAAATTAACACCACCAATTTACGGATATCCTTATACTTTGCTTATTATCAGTCTGTTCCGTCAAGATGCTTAAAGCTAACTGTCACAACTGTTCCAGGCTGTACGCTTTCTCCGGCTGCCGGACTTTGCGACACCGCTACCGCTTCTTCTCCTCCGACTCCTTCACGATATGAACCCTCTATATATATATTAAGGTTGCTGTTTATAACCGCCCGATTCGCTGCAGCTGCCGATAATCCTATACAGTTTGGCACTACAGCGTTGTTTGACGGAAATTCTCCACCGGTATAAAGAACTATTATTCCGTCCCCGGATACCGCAGTTCCTTCACGCGGGAACTGTTCGCTCACTACATCTCCGTCTCCTATAACTTTATATTTAAATCCCGAATCAGTAATCTGTTGTTTTGCTTCATCAACGGTAAGCGTCCTGTAGTCTTTTACAGTAACCGCCATTGATTCTTTTTCCTCTTCTGTAAGCTCAGGTGCTATATTAAGATACGGCAGTGTGTCTGTCAATACCTGCGATACAACCGGTGCAGCTACAACTCCGCCGTAATACTGTCCGTTTGACGGCGTATCTATTGCTATAAGTATCGCTATCTGAGGATCGTCAGCAGGTGCAAATGCCACACATGATCCCACATATGGCGTTATATTTTCGGTTTTTTCCTTCTCACTTCCGTGTTTTTCTGCAGTTCCGGTTTTTGCAGCCACTTTATACCCTTTTACATATGCGTTTTTGGTTGAACCGACATCTATTCCGTTTGCCAGATATGTCATTATCGTTTCGGAAGTTTTTTCGGAGACGACCTGCCTTATTACTTTAGGCTCATAAGTTTCAATAATATTTCCCGATTCATCCGTGAGCGCCTTTACTATATAAGGCTCCATCAGATTCCCGCCGTTTGCTACCGCACAAACCGATGTAAGAAGTCTTATAGGAGTTATCGTAAAAGTCTGACCAAATGAATATGTGGCAAGCTCTACATCGTTAAATTCTGAAAGATTGGTATGATATATACCAGCAGCTTCACCAGGAAGATCTATTCCAGTAATGTCCATACAGCCAAAATCTTCAAAATATCTGTAAAATGTTGTTTTTCCTATCCTTGCGGCAAGCTGCATAAATACCGGGTTACAGGAATTCTGCAATCCCTCCTCAAAAGTTTCAGTTCCGTGACCGCTTGTTTTATGGCAATATATCGGTCTTGACCAGCCTTTTACAGTCATGCTTCCGGAACAGTAAAACGTATCGTTCTCACTGACCTTGTTTTCCTCAAGGGCTATCGCTGAAGTAATCAGCTTAAAAGTAGAACCCGGCTCATATAGTTCGGTTACACATTTATTTTTCCATACTGCGTCAAGAAGATTCTGTCTGTATTCTCTTTTTTCCTCATCTGTTCCTTCAAATGCATCAAGCAGTGCCTGTGAATCCGCATCAAGCGTATACGGAGAATTTGGATCGTAATCGGGCTTTACTGACATTGCCAAGACTTCGCCGGTGTTTACATCCATAACTATTCCCAAAACTCTGTTCTGCGCCTTTGTATCCTCAAGCGCTGCGTCCAAAGCCTTTTCCAAAAAACTTTGTATTGTCCAGTCTATAGTCAGTACTACATTACTTCCGTTTTCCGCTCCTACATAATCTTCAAACTCAAACGGCATGCTCTTTCCTATTCCGTCCTGAGCTGTTATAAGCTTTCCTGGCGCACCTTTCAGCTGTTCATCATACTCTGCCTCTATTCCATAAAGCCCATTATTATCATATCCGGTAAATCCAAGCACATGGCTTGCAAGGTTTCCATAAGGATAATAACGTTTGGTATTCTCTTCAAAATGTATTCCGTCTGTCAGACCATTTTCTTTCATCCATGTTCTTATACTGTCTGTAACTTCTCTTTCAACTTGTTTTTTTACGACATAGTATTTGCTTTTCTTATTATGCATTCTGCTGATAAGCTCATCTTTATCAGCTCCTAATGTCTCTGATAAATAAGAGGCTATCAATTCTTCGTTTTCGGCATCTATCTCATTCGGTGAAATAAAAACATTTTCTACAGTCGCACTTATTGCAAGCGGCTTCATGTTTCGGTCATAAATTGTACCGCGTTTTGGATTTATAGCGGTTTCATTAGTGTACTGTTGTACTGCCTTTTCACGATAAAAATCTGCGTTTATTACCTGCTCGTTTACAAGATTTGCCACAAGCATAGCAAGCGCCAAAAAAAACAAAACAGCTATAACTGCAGTCCGTTTTATCATGTTCTTTGTACGGTTATCAGTTATTTTTTTCATACCGCTACCCTTTCTTAATATATTATGACCTAATCTGACAAAAAAAGAGAAGCACAGGCTTTGCATCTCTTTTTACGTCTATCCTATCGTCGTGCTGTCTTTGTCTCTATCTGTTTTCTTACAAGGATTCAGCCGCCTAACGCTTCACTGAACAGTTTTATTACTCCTGACATAACAGTGCTTACAGTATATTCTTGCTCAGTATCGTCTGTCTTTTCAATTTTAAAGCTGTCTGACATACTTATATAGTGATATTCTATCTGCTCCGATCCTACCATTCCATTCTCCTCGGCAAAATCCTCAATAGCGGCAAGATCTGTCTTTTTGTCAAGCAGTATATCCAGCTCTTTTACTTCCTCATTATATGCTTCCATTTCACTTTTAAGAGCATTTATACGATCATTATATTTTGAAATCTGCGAATAATTCAACAGCAAAAACACTGCCACAATTGTAAAAGCAAAAGCGGCAGCAGCAAGTCCTATGGGAAAATTATGTTCTTTTACCGTATATTCCTCATAAGAATAGTCTGTTTTGCTTGTTCCTGATGCAAAAGCTTCTCTTATTTTTTCACGATTACTTGCTGCAAATTTTTCGTTTCGCTTTTTTATATACTTTTTACGCCTTTCAATAGCTGCGGAAACAGCGTCCCTTCTTTGATTTGAAACGCTTTTTTTGCTCATTCCGGACACTGACGGGGCAGAATGCATACCATAAACGGATGAAGTTCTTCCGTTTTCAGCGCGGTTACCTGTATTATTATATTGACTTTTTCCTGCTTTTAGAATTCTTCTGTTGACATCTGCAAAAGAAGTCACATCCATTTCCCCCATTTTCTTAATATTTTTTTCTTTTTTATATTTTTTCCAGTATCCTAAGCTTTGCACTTCTTGAGCGCGGATTTTCTGAAATCTCTTTTTGACTAGGTGTTATCGGCTTTTTTGTGATTATTTTCGCTTTCGGCTTATTTCCACAGACACATACGGGAAAATCCGGCGGGCATGTACACCCTTTTGTAAATTCAAGATAACCGTGTTTTACTATCCTGTCTTCAAGCGAGTGAAAACTTATAAATGAAAAGCGTCCCCCATGGTTCAGCATCGGAAACAATCCGTTTATAACGCCGCTCACAGCATTAAGTTCGCCATTTACCTCTATTCTTATAGCTTGAAATGTTCTCTTTGACGGATGCTGCCCTTCTTTTCGGTTTTTTGCCGGGATAGCTGCCTTTATAAGTTCGTTAAGCTGAAATGTAGTTTCTATAGGCTTTTTTTCGCGTGCCTCAACTATATACGAAGCTATCCTGCGCGCAAAGCGTTCTTCTCCATACAGCTGAATTATATCTCCCAGCCGCTTCTCATCATATCCGTTTATCACGTCATATGCGCTTTTGCCCTCACCTTTTGACATGCGCATATCAAGCGGTGCATCATTCATATATGAGAATCCCCGTTCCGGCGTGTCAAGTTGGAATGATGATACCCCCAAATCCGCTACAGCACCGTCTATATTAAAAATCCCATGTTCATGAAGCAATTCGTCAGCGTTGCCGAAATTTCCTTTTATAAATGTTACGCTGTCTTTATAAGGCGCAAGTCTTTTAGATGCTGTCTCAAGAGCGTCCTCGTCACGATCAATGCAAATCAGTCTTCCTCCGCCCGCCGATTTAAGCCGTGTCAATATTTCCTCCGAATGACCTCCGCCCCCTGTTGTACAGTCCACATATATTCCATTTCCTTTTACGTCAAGACCGTCAACTGTTTCTTTAAGCATTACTGTATAGTGTTTAAATTCCGGAGAATTAAATCCTTCTTTCATGTAATTTGTATCAGAATCCGGCATTTTTAAGCATTTCCTTCATTTCTTCAACATCTGACTCATCATTTATTTCACTGAATCTGTCAGGACGCCATATTTCAACGCAATTATTCAATCCTATAAACGCTATCTCTTTTTCTATGCCCGCATGTTTTCTCAGATCTTCAGGAATTACTATCCTGCCCTGCGAATCAAGCTCTGTATTAAAGGCACTTGCAAGTATAAAACGCTTTATTCTTTTCATCTGCATTTCTCCGTATGTTTCAAGCTTTTTTATAAAAGCATTCCATTGCTCCTCATTATAAAGAACAATACAGGAGTCAAGCCCTTTTACTATTACAAGATCGCCCTGGAGATCACTGCGGAACTTAGCAGGAACAAATACTCGTCCTTTGCTATCTATGGTATGCTGATACTGACCTGTAAGCAACGCAGTCACTCCTTTCAATATTAATTGTTTTTTAGGATATATTCTCAATTAAAATAGCTTTTTATTGTTATTTTAATCCAAAACTATTTAATTTTAATCCATTTCAATCCTTATTTATGTTAATTATATATTACCATGTACAATTTTGCAATACTCTGAAAGCAAGCCATTATGAATTTTTTGTAAATTTTAAATAAAAAAACAAATTAATGGAACTTTTTACAAATAGCCTAACATGTAAGCATAATATCTTTAAACGCAGAATAAATATTATCTATATATTTTAATATAAATGTGAGAAGCAATTATGAAAAGACTGACATTTTCCTGTTTTAGCGAAAAAGCTGTAGTAAACTGCCGGGACGGAAGAATTATGGGATATCCATACGATTTAAGATTTGACGCAGACAGCGGAAACATACTGTCATTTTTTGTAAAAGAATCAGGCAAACTGTGCTTTTTTTCAAAACCGAACACTGCGGAAATACCATGGGAAAGGATAACAAAAATAGGTGATGATATTATCCTTGTAGATACAGATTTTTTCCCAAGGCCGCGTGATACTAAGCAGAAAAAAGAAAAGAAATACTTCTTTGGAGGTTGACAAATCAAAATGTTTGTTGTATAATAAATCCGTTCATAAAGCTTTATCCCGCGATGTATAATTGTTTTTTCTGAAAATAAATCTTTGAAAATATGCTTTTTCATTTATTTCTATTCGGAATGTAATGCACATATACAGTCTTTTATGTTTTGCCGCGGTGTAAACAGTTTATATAGACATAATTCAGGCGCTTTGCCTGCAATTATAAAAATGCACCTGTGGCGGAACTGGCAGACGCGCTAGATTCAGGTTCTAGTCCATGTACTTGGGTGCAGGTTCAATTCCTGTCAGGTGCACCAGGCAGGGCTTGGAGCCAAACGCGCTCCAAGCCTTTCTTTATTCTTGTCAAATGCACACGCGACGAAGCTGACATATTTTTTAGTCCCCGGGGACAGAAAAGACACCAGCTTGATGCAACAGAT
>CALWBE010000003.1 GCA_944375955.1 uncultured Clostridia bacterium
TCGGCAGAGGCTCGTTGTCAAGTGAACCGTGGAATAAATGCGGACGTTTTCGAAAAAACAAAAGAATGATTAAGATTCATTCCGTTTTTTGTAGCTTTTTACTGTCTATTTTTTCTGGGAGGGCACACTCTACGGTAACCATAAGTCTTGCCGCACTCATCCTGACATTCCCGTATTTTCTCTGCCAAGGGAAGATCCCATGCAGGTATATCCATTCTTGAAACATATCCATAATATCCGCTTCTTGATACTCCAAAGAACCGGCACATCTCACTTATGGAATATCTTCCTTTATGTCGGTAGATTACCATATATTTTACGCTTGTCCTCACTTCCTTTCGGTGAGCGAGAGAAAATCCCGCATCAATTCATTTTCCATTTCTAATCGCTTGATGTGTCGCTCTTTCGTTGCAAGCTCATACTGCAACTGAGAAAGTTTACTTAATTGCTGTACGGATGGCGGCAATTCCGCTCCTTCTTTTCTTGGCCTTCCTTTCGGCCTTATTGTTATTCCTTCTGCAAGCTTTCGTTGGGTTTTGTTATATCTGGTTTTGAAATCTCGCATTTCCTTATATGTGAAACCGTATTTTTCTCCTGCTTCTCGCAGTGTATGTCCTTTCTCCAAATATTCGATTAACTCTTTTTCGAATCGTTTAATATGTCTGTATTTTTGCGGCATAACAAAACCTCCTATGGTAGTTCTTTTATTCTACCATAGGAGGCTGTCTTTTTCTATTGTCCGTTTTTACTGGACTTGTTCAGTTCAAGGTACGCTGTTAGATTTTTTATTCACTTGTTCTAAGTCTGTCAACTGCACTCTGATGTCTCATGTTATGATGTCATATTATAGGTATGATAATCGACATCAGTATGAGATCCGGAATACAAATCAGTACAGGCGTAATCATAAAATAATAGGTAAAAAACCACATCTGATACGCGATTTCCGTAACAATTCCATAAGTAATTAGGCTTCCCATTGTAAGAGTTATAATTACTGTAATAACAGTATACCATAAGCCTTTACCTAAAATCACCGTCTTCAATTGTTTTCCTTTATTTGCTATTCGTATTGATCGCAGGACAGCAAGCTTATGACATCTTGTCTCCACTTATGTGATATCAGAGTTTATTAATTTTATTACTCAATACCCAGAGCGGTTTTTACAGTTTTTTGATAGATTTCGAATTTTTTCTTTGCGGAATCGTAGTTATTGGCTTTTACACTGTAATACACTTTTATTTTAGGCTCTGTCCCTGAGGGTCGGACAGCTATCCATGAACCGTCATTTATAACGAATTTTAAAACGTCGGATTTCGGAAGCAAACCGAATCCTTGTTCTGCCTCGACATCGGTTTTGAAGTCTATAACTCGATAAGTATCATCAAAAGGTGATGATCCGGATCTCAAATTATTCATAATACTTTTTATTTTTGCAAGACCTGTTTGACCGCTGAGCGTAAAACTGTCAAGGTGATCATAATAATACCCGAATTCTTCGTATAGTTGTTCCATTCTATAAAGGAGAGATTTTCCATTATTTTTATGATCTGCACACATTTCGCAGATTAAAAGAGAAGCAACGACAGCGTCTTTGTCTCGGGCATGCGTGCCCACAAGATAACCGTATGATTCTTCATAACCCAAAAGAAAATCGTAATTGCGCAGATTATCGTTGTTAATTTTAGCTTTTTCAAATTGAGTGATCTTTTCTCCTATAAACTTAAATCCGGTAAGTGTTGAGAAAACATAAGCCCCGTGCTTTTTTGCGATCTCGGCACCCAAATCGGAAGTAACAACGGTTTTTATAACAGCCGGTTTTGAAATTTTATTAAAATCCGTGTGGGACATAATGTAATCTGTAAGCAAAGCGCCTATCTGATTGCCTGTAAGAAGAGAATATTCATCTCCGTTTTTTACAGCCACTCCGACTCTGTCACAGTCAGGGTCGGTTCCAAGAACAATATCAGCGCCTGTTTTTTTTGCAAGTTCTATTCCAAGTGTTAAAGCGCGCTTATCTTCGGGATTTGGAGTTGCAACTGTCGGGAAATTACCGTCGTATACACTTTGTTCCGGAACAATTATTACGTTCTCAAATCCAGCTCTGTTTAAAGCTTCTTTTACAGGGATATATCCTGTGCCGTGAAGCGGGGTATATACGATTTTAAGATTGTTTTTTGCAATTTTGTTTTCTGATCTGCTTTGCTTGAGAACTTGCGAAACATAATCATCTGTTGTATCTATATAATTGAGATAATTTTCATTTCCGGTAAAACAAATGCTGGAGTAGTCAGTTATCTCGTTTATTTTCTCAGTTATTTTTTCAGCCTGTTCAGGTACAAGCTGACAGCCGTATTCATCATATACCTTGTATCCGTTGTATTCTTTAGGGTTGTGGCTTGCCGTTATAACTATTCCCGCTATGCAATTTAAGTATTTTACATTAAAGCTCAGCTGTGGGGTAGGAGCGGGAACTTTCATAAGATATACTTTTATATCCATTCCGCACAATACGTCTGCGGCGGTTTTGGCAAATTCGGAACTGTTATTTCTTGTATCATACGCTATTGCAACGCCTCTTGATGCGCATTTTTCTTTCCCGTACGTGCAGTGTAAATAGTTTCCCAGCCCCAATGTTGCCTTGCCGACGGTGTATTTGTTTAATCTGTTTGTTCCGGCGCCCATAATTCCGCGCAGTCCGCCCGTACCGAACTCAAGCTCACGGTAAAATCTGTCCTCAATTTCCGATTTGTCCGAATTTACATCAAACGCAGAAAGCTCTCTTCGTGTTTCCTCGTCGAAGAAAAGATTTGTCTTCCAAAAAATATATTTCTGCATAGTTGTATCCATAGCATAATCCTTTCTATGCGTACAAGCGGAAGTGACGCTTAAAACATCACTTCCGCAACTGTTTATAAATTATTTATTTTCGAGACATGCTGCAACAATTTCGTCTATTTTTGCCGTAGCGAGTCCTATATTGGTATCTGCAGCTCCATAATACATTTTGATAGTTCCGTCATCCTCGGGGATAGCATTACAAAGGAATGTAACATTTGCAACCCTTCCGCGCATTTCATAGTCGTATTCCGGCCAGAGGAGAAAATCCTTTGTGTATCCGATTATTTTTGCAGGATCGTCAGCATCGAGAATACAAGCCTTTATTCTGTAAATAAAACCGTTGCAGGTAGTAGAAACCGTATGATAAAGTTCAAGCCATCCTTCTTTAATTCTAATCGGAACAGCACCTGCACCCATTTTAAATCCATCCATAAACGGCTTTCCGTTGAATTTTACAGGTTCACTTTTTCCCCAGAAAACGAGGTCAGGTGAATAACTTACCCACATTGAGCATGGATCTTGCTCGTTGCCGAAAGGTCTGTCAAGACGGCAGTAAAGACCGTTAATTTTTTCCGGGAACAGCGCTCCGTTGCGGTTACCAAGCTCGCTTGCTGTAGAAACACGTTCAAAGTTTTCAAAATCTTTTGTTTTTATAATTCCGACACGGCATTCATTTTGGCCGAGATCACTTGCATAAAGTATTATATATTCGTCGCCGAATTTAGTAATTCTTGGATCATATGTATTCATTTCAGGATGTTTTGGATCTGGAGCCGGCCACTTAGGAGGATTAGGATCTGGAGTGAAATTATAGCCGTCTTTGCTTCGAGCTATCCAAATTCTGTGAATATCGTCAAGCGTTGTGACATCCATCATCATGATGTATTCGTCTTTGTACTTTATTGCGCCGGGATTAAATGTATAAAGACATTCTATCGGCATTTTAGAAGGGGACATTACAGGATTGTTTTCATATTTTGTAATTATTCTCTTTTTAGTAAACATACAAACTTTTCCTTTCGAAATGAAATCTATGATGAGGACAACTACCTGTCCCATTTCATTTTATCATAAAAATCACTGCATATCAACTATAATTTTACAGTTTTGCATACTCATACACAAATAGTCATTATAAAAAATGCCTGTGTTGCTGCTGTAGAAAATTTATCAATGACTTACAGCAGAATAAAACGAACAGTACTTAAAAAAAGTGTTCGTATTTGATGAAAAAACAGCATTTATAATAGTAAAAATAAACAAAAAAATACATATAAAAATAAAAAATATATTAAAAATAAATATAATTTTGTTATTTTTTTGCATTTTATTAGTATGTTGACAAAGAAATTTGCCTATGATAAACTTTTTTATACAGGATGCTATAGTGTAAAATGAAAAAAATAATATGGATTAATAATGTGATATTTTGAGGAGGGAAACTGTATGAAACACAAAAGATTTTTGACGGTTATTCTTACTGTGGCAGAGGTGTTGAGTATATGTCAATTTACTATACCTTTAACTTCTGTAACTGCTGCGGCAGAAGGTGATGTGTCATATTTGCGAAGAAGCCCAGAGGTAGCTATATATAATGCATACACCGGAAGCAGCAATGAATTTTACAACAATAATATTACAAAAGACAGTCCATATAATGCTGCGGCATTATTCAAAAACGGGAATAAAGAGCTGGATTTTAATGCTCAGGTACACGATGAGGCATATACATATGATCTTAGTGGCACAACGCTTGATATTATTAGGCAGGCGTTTAATAATTTGCAAACAGGCGCCTCTGGCGAATTTATAAATAATCATCATTCGCATTCATGGAATACCGGTTTTTTGGGTCTTACCAAGCATACTGTAAATACTATTTCCGCATCAAATCTTGAGTATAGTGTATGCGGCGGATCTTCAACAAGAATATATGGTATGCAATACATAAAATACTCAAGATTCAGGGGAGGAAACTATGAGTTTTCAAGGATGAATGAGGATCCCAGCAAAACAGAGTTAAAAATAAACTTTACGAGCAGCGAGTACAAATATGACGGCGGCAACAAGGTGTGCAAATGCGGAGGGCATAACGTAAGCAAAGTAGTTGTCGCGTTTAAAGACGATCGAGCTCCATACCTTAAGAATATTGGAGGAAATATAAATAACGGTATATTTAAAGCCGGGGATACGATAACGATTGAGCTTCAATATGATGAGCCGATACGCTTTGCTGATGACAAGGCAGATCATGGAGATTTGTACGTAGGGCTCGCATTGAGCGGATATTCTTCTGACAGATATCCAAAGGCAATGCTTACAAAGCTTGAGGATGATACCTTGTATTTTTCATATACTGTTCCTTCTGACGAAACCGGTACTGAAAAAACAATAACAGGTATCGATCTTACACCTTTAAATCAGGAATGCACATTGGTACAGGTAAAAGGAAGCGATTCGTTTACCGTTTCAAAACCTTCGGATGCAACGAGCGAAATAGGATATTCGAAAGCTACATCATATATTACAGACTTAGCAGGCAACAGCTTGGAAGACGACATGTATACCATATCTGCGTATATAGATACAAAGGAGCCTGAAATTTCGGAAATTGTTGCAACAGTATATCCAAATAACAGTGACATAAAAGCAATTCTTGGCAAGACAGATCCATCAGACCCGTCTTATCCTGACGCGAGCGATCAATATTTGGGAATCGGCGATTTTATATTATATAAAATAGACATAAGTGAAATATTGAATATTAATGAAGAAAATGCTCAGCAATATTATGGCATGATTGCAGAAACAAACTTAAGGGATAAAGACGGCAATGTTGTGGAAATAAAAAGCAACAGCATGATGCAGACTAACACACCGAGGTCTGATCAGGGTCTTGGAGCTTCGCAGGGCAAAATAACGCGTTTTAACATGAATCTTCTATATATAGAGGAAGGAATGACATGCGTAGACGCAGATCAGCAGATCCGTATAACAAAACTGGTATTCGATGATACTGTGTATGATTTGGCAGGCAACAGCTTTAATAATTTTGATGTATCATCAAATTTGAATACTGCAACATGTTATCTTGATACAACTCCACCTGAGATTACTACAACAGCACAGATAGATGAAAACAGCGGAAGGTATGAAGTTATACCAGAAGATGACGGCGGTTTTGTATTTCCGTTTAAAATTTCCGATAAATCGGGAATAAACGGACTCAAAGGCGGATTCTCATGGCTTATATACGATGAAAACAGGGTTAATGGAAAATTCGAATATGCAGTTACGACCGGCGATGAAACTCCGGTATGGAATGAAGGCAGTATGGGCTTATACTACGAGTTTGAGCAGGTTGATGCTGAACAGTATATTCACATAAGACGGATAGAAGGGGAAGAATATTATTTTTCAGATACTTCATTGATGTTTTATGCTTCGGACTATGCCGGAAACGGACACAAAAAGCAAAACTTTAGCTATGTAGGATTTGAAATAGATACGGTTTGGGATACTATACCGCCTAATGTTACTATCGGTAATACAAGCAGACAGTTGACAGACGACGGAGGATTGCTGTCTGTTGAAGTAAAACTTGATGACTTGGATTTACTTAAGGAAGCTTTTTATCTTTGGAATGACGGAGAAACTCCTGAAGCATCGGAAATATCAGAAATTCCGGAGGGAGATATATTAGACCAGTCAACAGGAACAATTACTGTAAGAGCTAATGTAAACAGCGGAGAAAGCTTTACGAAGAATCTTTGGGTAAAAGTAATAGACAAGTCAGGAAATGAAACAATATGCAATTTGGGAGAAATTTCATACAATCTTTCAGATATTAAATATGCACTTGAATATTCAAAAGAAATTAGAAGCCGATTAAGCATAAAAGTTGCAGATATAGAGGCGAACGGAAGGCTTTTATTCCTGATACCCGGGCCAAATTTTGAAACTGACAATAAATATTATGCAACTTTTGGCCAGAGTTTTAACATGTGGTCAGGCGCTTGGTTTAAGTTAACTGATACCACAGGAGACCGCCGTCAGTTTACAGTAGAAAGCTTTACTGATGAAGATGTTGATTATTTTGATTACATGATATATGGCTATAAGTCAGATATTTTTGGATATAGAAACGGAAATTTTAATGTATATGTGATTTCGGGACAAAGCGAGAGTTTTACGCTTGACAACCTCGGCAGAGTAACTGCTGCGGGAAATGATTCATATCCCGTTAACGAAGAAGTTATCCCTTTTCGCTTGTTGACAGATGATAGAAATGCTGCTGGCCCAGATATATATGAAGGAATAAGCGTTACAGTAGAAGGTTATATTCCCGAAAGTCGCACATATATCGGATCGTTTAATTCAAAGACTGAAGAATGTCAGCTTACTACATTGGCGGGGCTTACAGTTCATATAGATTTGGGTAAGGATGTACATGGCTGGAATCACGAAAATGTTGATTACGGCAATTCGTATTTAGAGATAATAGGAAAAACATCTGTTAAATTAAATTTAAAACCGCAGACAGTGCAGTCAATAGATTTGCCTGATATTGATTATGAAAAAGGCCATTATTATTTTAGATTGACTCTTAATTCTTATTACGGAAGAAGCTATTATATTATTGCCGACAGAGAGGCTGATATAGACACAACCCCTGCCTATGAAGATTTTGAAATGTCATCGCTTACATATGAACCTTACAATTATATTTCATATAACACAGGTGTTACGAAAAAAGATTACTTGACTGATGACGAGTGTATATATCTTCCTGTGGTTGATGGAGAAAATCGTTTTACCGTAAAAATCGGTTCGGCATCTGTAAGTGAAAACGGAATATATACTGGGCGCGATCTTCTTATTTGGAATATTACGGCAGGTCAGACGCAGGAGACAGCTTCATTTCCATACACGTCAACCATAGAAACAGATATAGTAATATGTAAAGATAAAGCTGAAGCCGAAAAAATAATTAGCGAAAGTATAGGAACGGGAAATGGAAGGTTTGTGCCGCTGTGCTTGATAGAAAATACAATAAATACTCTTGCACTCAGAGTTTTGCAGTCTAATGGAAAAGATTCTGAAATAAAGTATTACAATATTTATCCTGTAAATAATTCTATAACAGGAACTTTAACGACAACTATGCCTGAAAACGGCGGATATGTTTTAAACAGCGGAGACCTAATATTTACACCGGCTGAAGGCCAATCAATGGACGGAGTCAGAGTGTATAGTGTTTATATGGATGAGAATAACGAGTATCATAAGCAAGAGCTTTTGCCTCAATCTGACGGGACGTACAGACACGAGCTTTTGCCCGGTCAATTTACTTATTATGTTCATGCAATAGATAAATACGGCAACGTAATTACAATCACATACTCAGACGATAAAATAATTTTGGATAATGAGGCGCCTGTAATATCAGAAACAGAAGTAAATTCAGAGTACGGAATTTATACGGTAAATTTCCGTTTAGATGACGCAACACTGAATGATGAAAATATCACCATGCCGATTTCAATGCGGTTTTACTTTGATGATGAATACAGCAAATATCTTGGAATCGGATCCGGAGAGAGTCTTGAAGTTGTATTTGATGAGTTTGAGAACTACTACAATCCCGGCAAAGTCGGAACAATAAGCACTTGGGAAGCAGAGTCAATAAGCAGCACTGGCATATACAAAGTGACAGCGGTTAGGCCTAATTTCGAGAAATATCTTAATGTTACGGTTTACGGCGTCGTAAAATATGATGAAACTGCGGAAGAAACAATTGATTTTACATTATATATGGATGCGGAAGATGAATTTGGACATGCCGTAACCACATCAGCGGACATAACAGGGCAAAATGTTAAACCTCATATATTGACGGATAGCGGAAACGAACCGCAGTATATAAACATCGAAGGGTTTGATTATGGGCTGCAGATGAAGTTTAATGTACCCGTACATCCTAAGAAGTCTTGGATAAATCCCACACCATCAGGTTATAGCGATACCTGGGTAGATGGATTTCCGATTACAAATGACGGAACATGGGAAGTGGAATTCTATGATTTGTTCGGGGGATTGTACAGTGAGGAGATAACTCTGACAGATGCTTTTACAGCAGTTGGAATTGTTGACGACAAAGCCAGTCTCTTTGATTTTGGACTTAATGTTTCTATTACGCCTACAGAACTTACTGGAGAAAGCGTATCGATATCTATAGACACTGATCTGGAAGGGGAGTTAGGTACTATATGTGTATTTACATACGGTGATGACGGGCGTTACTCAAAAGTCCCGGGCACAGACTCATATGACTACGGTGTTCCGAAGAAAAGCATAGATATAACTGTCGAGGACAATCAGAGAATAGCAGTTTTCTATTACAGCAACAGATATACCAAGGAAGATATAATAGATAATGCGAAGTTTGCTTACGGAGACAGACTGATTATCAACATAGATAACATAGGAAAGGAAGCGCCTGCGGCTGAGCCGATGTTTTATCTTGAGCAATACGGTCAGGAATACACTGCCGAGGATCTTGAATTGGCATTTCCGAATGGTGTAAGTACAACTGGTAAGGTTGAGGTGTGGTATGAAACAAGCCGTAATGTAACTTCGATAAATGATACCGGAGAAATAGTTACATTCAGGTACGGAGATAATACAACGCATCTGTTTGAATATGAAGATGATCTTGGCAACAAAGGCAGCTGGTATGTTGACCTCAGCGATTACGGAATTCATTTAGCAGAACCTCCGATCCCGCCTAAAGATGAAAGCTCGCCCGATGTTAAAGTAGATATTTACGCAAAATTGTTTGGCAGCTACAGTCAAATGGAAGGATTTACTGACGATATGGGTGCTGCTGAGATCGGGCAGGCCTTTGACAATGTCGGCTATGTTCAGGATTACAGCCTAAAGATAAAAGCGTATGATGATTCAAACTATAAGATTGTGCTCCTAGAGTCTGTTCCGTCGGATCTTTCGTATGCGTCAGCAGTAAGCGATACAGTAAATGGCGTTAATATATCCGGAAATACAATCACTGTCACGAAGGACGTGGCTTCCGACTTTACGGTCGCGGTGATAGATAACGCTGCAGAAGAAACGGGAGCGGATTCCGATAATTATACTTACTTTACAATTAAAATAGAAGATCTTATAAATTGGTTTGATAATACTAAGCCGGAGATAATTACAGAAAATGTGTCAAACGGGTTGTATGAACAAACGGCATACGTGACATTTAGAGATAAGACTGATGATGGGACAGAGCTTGGATCGGAATATGTTATTTTATCGAGTCCTAACCTTGAGCTTGAAACATCAGGAACATATGCCGGATGGTATAAGAAAGTATTCACGGAAAATACTTCAGAAAACATCATTTTCTATGACCATGTAGGAAATGTAGGAGATATTGCTACTATTGGGGCGTCAGGCATTGACACTGAACCTCCGGAAATTAAAATTACATGGACTCCTCCGTATAAAACTCAGGACGGCAAGATTGATGATGAGAGCTATACGTCAGGACCTATAAATACTTCAGTATATGCTCATATAAGTTCAAATAAAGAAATAGACGTTCAGAATGTTTATTGTGAAAGTTATTCTTTAAACGGTACGGATTGGATTGATATACAGGGCGGTGATATAAACGATTTGCCGGACGATATCATAAGCTGTACGGTAAATTCCGACCAAATAGACGTATGTTTTACTGCGGGAGGTATAGGATTAAGACTGCAAATTCCTTCAGCTAACGGGAAATATACAGTTGCAGAGGTGTATTTGCCGCAGAATGTAATAGATACCACGGCTCCTAATATAAATAAAACAATAAATCCGCTTATAAGAAACGGAGCGACTGCACCTTATGCTGCGGAAGTTATTTTAAAACCAAACGAGGCAGTATATTGTTCAAATTACGGCAATGCAGGAACAGAATACAGTGAGTATTCGCCCTTCAGCGTAATTATAAAGGAAAATGGCACACATAAATTTCTGTTTGTAGATAAAGCAGGAAACCGTTCGGAGGTATCTGTGGATATTACAGATATTGATCGGGAAGCGCCCAAACTTACAGTGACTCCGGATTTATCCAAGGAACCAGTCACAAACTTAGAGCAGAAAGTAACGATAACACCGGATGAAGACTGTCAGCTTTCTTTTAACGGAGATGTATTCTCGCTAAGTGCAGGAGAGGGAAAAGAACTGTCGTTTGAAAATAACGGAGTTTATACAGTTACTGCTACAGACATGGCAGGAAACGAGAGCATACTTAATATTCCAGTTGGAAACATAGATAAAACGCCGCCGAATATCAGTTTTGACAAATTGACGATACGTATACGACAGGATAGCGAAATGACTGAATTGAAAGCGGCATTGGATGAAGGAATAACGGTATGGGATCCTTATAGTGATACCGTTCCGACATGGTCTTATGAGACTGACGGAAACGGAAATCCGTTAGTAGATCTTTCAACAGTAGGTATATATAATGTTGTATATACAGTAAAAGATGCGGCAGGCAATACAGCGCAGCTTACGCGTTATATCGCGGTTTACGACAAGAATCAGCCCGGAATATATATTGACGGAGAACTTGCGCAAGCAGAAGGTACTGTAATTATTTCAAGCGGAGAACATACTTTGACTGTTTCAAATATTCAGGAGATAGCACCTGGCGTATTGGAACCTTATACATTAAAGATAACCAAGGGTATTGCTACAACAGGTCAGATGAAATATGAAGAATCTGATGTTGTTGTGGAAGAGGACGGAACCTTCAGTATAGACCCCGGATTCTATACACTAGTTGTTACGACTCAAAGCAGAAAGACGTTCCGTACAATACTCTATGTAGAAAAGTAAGGAGGTAAATAAAATGAAACGACTTATATCTTGTTTGCTTACTGTAGTTCTACTCATAGGTATAATACCCGCACAATATATAAGAGTTCAGGCAGCGGAAGAAGATCCGTATTATATTGACAACGGATATATCCGTGTCCAGGTATCAAGAAAAAACGGCGGATTTACTGTTAATACGGTAGACGGAGATATTTTAAAGAAGTCGGATAATAATAAAGATTTGCTGTTCCATAATGACGGATATGACACATCATTTATTTCTTTCCGTATTGAAGAGTCAGGAGGAACTGTAAAAGATTATATTTTCGGCGGAGAATACGGAGACAGCGGCGATCCAAGTCATAATGGCGTCATCGTGACGCAGGAGACAGAGAATGGAGATATTACTGCCAGATGGTCTGTTGAAGATTATACTTTTATTCAGACAATAACTTTAGCTAATGCAGATTCTAATGAGCATGGAATGGTATCAATTTCTCTTAGTGCAGTAAGCAGTAAGAGTGATGAGGTAAACGTCAAGGCGCGTGTCCTTTTGGACACCGCCTTGGGAAACAAAGACTATGGAATATATCAGGCGGTAGATGAGAACTCTGTAACCCGAACAATCATGACAGAGCAGATATTAGACGGCTCCGAATATCCCATACCTCAGAACTTTTATGGATTAGATGACATTTATAATCCGGCAGTTATGGCATATTCAGTAAACAGTCCTCAGGCTATGCCTTATCAGGTTGCTTTCGGACACTGGAACAATTTAGCAGCTACACTGTTTGACTTTGCGCCTGACGGGTCAATGAATTTTACAAATATATTAAATGATTATCTGACTGCAGATAGCGCATATGCTCTTTATTATGATTTGGGCAGTATGAGCAACAGCACGCCGGTAAGCTTTGTAAGCTATTATGGTGTTTATTCACATAATGACGTACATGTATCTGAAAGTGTTGCAATAGATATTACAGCTCCTCTGCGTTTGGAGCTTAATGATGAAAAAACTGATTATGTAAGACTGACAGATGAAGGAATAGCCGATTTTGCGGCAGGTGTTACGTTTGAAAACTATCAGTCAGATACAGCACAAAGTTTAAAAAATGTGGCATTGACAGTAAAAACTACCGGAAATTTACGTTCTTTAGGCGATATGGGAGCGGAATCGGGAACAAGTTTTGATTCTACAGATCCGTTTATGATTACTTATACAGACGTAAATGTAGGAGATATCATTTCAAAAACTCTTTATTTTGAGGCAAGACCAACGGATAATGCGGCTTATGAACGTATTACAATAGGTGTATATGATATTGACGGAACAGACGGAAATTTAGTTGAGGAAAACAAGCTTGGTGAAAAGACGGTATATATTCTTTTGCCGAGTAAAGACGGAAGTATCCCAAAAGTTAATTTTACCTCAATGTCTCCGCAGGTTATATATACTTCAGGTACAAGGCATTTGTTTGTAACAGGAGAAAATACAACACTTCTTGACAATCATGGAAACTGGAATATTGTTGCGTACAGTGCAGACGGGAAAACCTCCAGCACTATCAATGCAGATCTCATTACAATTAAGGATGGGGTAATGGATATTGCAATAGAAGACAGTGTGGAATTGGCTCCTGGAAGCTGGTATTTGCAACTTGAGTGGACTGATGCAGCTGTTCAGGCTGGAATTGTCGAGGAAAAGTATAAAAATCAAACTGCTTCAAACCTTAAATTTACTGTATCCGAAGATATAAAATATAAAAATGACAGTTACGGAATACTTACGGTAGTCGAATATAAAGAGAATAATTATAGTACTTATAAGATTCAGTCATTTAAGAACGAGAGCGACTTTGAAACATTTGAGCAAGACGGGGATTATACCGAAATACTTTTAATATTGCGCGGTGAGTTTATTGAAGAAAAATATGTTGTCGGGAATGATGGAAGAGTCGGCACATATTACAGTGCTGTAAGTTCAAAAACTCTCAATCAGGAAACCCGTGAATATGAAGTAGATAACTGCATAAATATAAACGGCGCTATGGATTTTGAAGGCGGAACCATGTCAGTATATTATGAGGAACCTGATATACCGAGCGGTGATAACGCGTATTCAAAAAGTCCGATATTAGTTGAATTTGACGGAGAGCTTTTGACAAGTGATGCTCGCACATCTATATGGAAAGGAAAAGCGGCACTTACAAAAATCGAGCAAGGCGCAAACTATTCATTGATCCCGTATGACAAGAACGGAAACCGTGATAAAAATTTCAATGACCAAACAATAAAACTTATATGGCCTTCAATATACGGCGCAGGTCAGACGCTTGCCGGATTAGTATTTAATATGGCATACGGAGAGCTTGGCGTTATGAAAGATAACGAAACGGAAATCGGACGGGTCCTTTCCTTCTCGGCAAATCTTGATTTAAGTTTCGCATCGCCGGCAGCGGGTCAAGCGCCTAAGGATACGTATTGGTCAAAAATTAAAGATTTTTGGAGATTCTATCGAGAAGATCAGAGCATATATGATTATGCTTATAATGCCGGTTCAATAAACAGGGTATTTGATTGGTCTAATATTGACGAAAGCACCGATGATGAAAAAGAAATTTCCGCCTCAGTAATGGTACGTGATATTCTGTTCGGCTGCGGACAGGGATTTGTAGGAATGAATTTTAAAGGCGGAGTAGGTTTGCAAAATTATATTTCTGCTCTTCCAAAAATAAGCGGAGTATTAGAAGTAAATACAATAAATGACTGGGCATTTAAGTTTACGGGAAATATGAAACTGACAAATCTCACGCTTGAAGCAAAATTGTCATTTAAGAGCCACGATGATATTCCAGTTCCGGATGAAATATATTTTTACATAGGCGGCTTTAAGCCCGGTATTAATATAGATGCATGCGGAGTTGTTTGGATTACCGGCGGCGGTGGTGGAATTTCAAATCTGTATGACACAATATTCTTGTCAAAATCAATTCCTCCACTCAAGTTGGTTATGTCAGTCGGATTCAGTATAGTTCAAGTTCTTGACGGAAGCGCAAAAATGTCAGTAGGATTGACAGGAATAAGCCTTGACGCAAATGACCTTAAAATTTTCGGAGTTATTGATGCTATAAAGAAAATTCATTTAGGACTTGAATGGTATCCTGGCATTGACCTTAAGGCGTCTATATCAGTTAATCTGTTCCAAGGCGTTATAGAAGGCGGAGGATATATTGTATTAATAGGTGAGAATTATACTGACTGGTTTTTTGAAATGTATGCGCGTGCGGCAGTAAAAATACCGGGATCAATACCTTTGGTCGGCGGTATGACTGTTGCTGAAACGGATTTGGGTATAAGCACTGAAAAAATCTGGGGAAATATAAAAGTATTGTTTATCGGTTTGGGTGTAACATATTATTGGGGCGACGGATCGGTTGATTTCGGAACCGGTCAATCGAAAACAAAACCCACATTCCCTTCATTATTAGGACATGAAGATGTTCCGGTTTACTATGATTCAGAACGTGACCAGACTCTTTATGCACGTTTCGGTACAAATCTGTCAGAACCATATGAGGCTGAGATGATTGACAGTTCCGTGATTCCACAGCTAATGGATGCAAATATATATTCTGATGGAGAATTAACTTTGCATAAGTTTAATCTTGGAGAATATAAAGAAGAAGGTCAGGCTGCCATAGTTCAGATAAATTATGACGCGGCAGATCTTTCTGATGCACAGGCAAAGGCAAACGAGTTTAGAGTTAATTCTTCCATTGATATGAATGGAACAGACTATCAGACGATTTTGTATAACGGAGATAACCAAGATACTGCGAATGCAAATATAACATTTGATTCTGAAACTAATAAAGCAGCATATTCATTTACTGTTACAGATCCGAAAAATTATAACACAGATTGGTATATTACAACAGGTACAACAAAAGCGAATGTAATATTATATAATGTTGATCCTGTACCTGAGATTAAGACTATAAGCGGAAACATAAGTGGAAATGAACTTACAGTGAATTGGACCGGAATTTCAGTGGATGAACTTGACAGAGTAAGCTTTTATCTTTCCGAGTCGGATAATCCGGAAGAAGATGACGGAGGATTCCTTGTAGAAATAATTGAAGACGGAAGCATCCTCGGCGATCCGTCGGAAGAGGCAAAATTAAAGCTTCCGGCTGATTTGCCTTCAGGAGAATATTATATACGCGCGGTATATTCCAAAGAAGAGGAAGTAAACGGCGTTATATTTAGTACGTCAAAAGTCAGTTATGTAAATCAAAATATGCCTTCAACCGCTGAAATTGAAGACTTTTCTGCAGCAGGAAACTTAGAGTTTAGCATAACCGTTAAAGAAACAAATGATATGAATACAACAGGTTATGTCGCTACTGTTTATAACGCAGACGGAACAGAGACAGATGTTGCAGGTCTTACATTTGATAAGGCTCTAATGAAAAGTACGATATTTAATATAGGAGGAACCTATACAGGACAGGATGAAGAAGGAAATGAGCAAAAATACGGTCTTGTAGGAGGAAGTCAATATAAAGTAGGTATAACGCCTTATTGTCTTATCGATGCAAACAATAACGGCGAACCTGACACAATTATTTACGGAGAAGAAGTCTTTACCGAAGTTAAAACGTTACCTGAAATGTCAACGCCTACAGTTACAATTGAAGCAGATCAGGAAAAGAAAGAAATTTTTGAAACAGTTATGTTAGATCATGACAATGATCCCGATACACCTGCACAAGAGGTAGAAATTGCAAGGGAGACATATATGTCTCCAGATATCACGTTTACTGCAACTATAAGTGAGATGTCAAACGGAGAATGGGGAATTGACGGAGCACTTATTGAAGATGAAGACGGAAACAGTGAGGGTAAATACGGAACATTTACTGACAGTTCAGTTATTTACATTCCACTAAAAAATCTTACTGACGGCGGGCATACACTAAAAATTGAAGGAAAAGACCGTGAGGGAGACAGATTCAGTTTCAGTTATCAATTTGAAGTTGATACTACACCTCCAAGAATGATGCTTTCATCACCAGTAAACGGAAGTTTGTTTAGTGTTGACGGCACGCTTACTGTAAGTGGAGTTACGGATGCCGATGCGAAATTTACAATAACATCTGATGGTACTGTACTTTGTTCCAACGTTACTGTAGCAGATTTGGGCGGAAGTGTAAATGCAGAAGGAGTATTTAACTTTGATGTTAAAATATACGATCCAAACGGAGCGACAGACAGAGAAATTGTTATAACTGCTTCAGATGATGCGGGAAATACCGTAAGCAAGGAGATAAATGTATCGCACGGCGGCTTGGCACAGCTTAAAGGTGTTAAGATTTTAGTTGACGGCAATATTATAGATAACGGGAATATACCTGTAGTTTATTCTGGTTCGTCTGTCAAAAAGCTTTCATTGGCGGGAATCACGGATGACGGAACGGTATTTAATCTTACCGGCAGTAATGTAATTTGGGAATGTCAGACTGTTGAAGGTGAGGCGTCTTTAGGCATTGACGGAGAACTCACGATGGAAAACTACTCAAAAGGTATGGTAGTAGGCCGTTTTGAGGTGACGAAAGGTGCATATATAACTGATGCGATTACATTTGGCGCAGATGCGGGAAGTGGAATTGTAGCCGTAGCTTCAACTATAGGCGGAAAAGTTGCCGGAGGCGGGGACTATATTTCAGGGCAAAACGTAACGCTTACAGCAACAGCGGATAACGGATATGTTTTCTCGGGCTGGGAGATAACTGGAGTGTCGGTAGAAGATACAAATTCTCCAACTATCAGCTTTTTGATGCCTGATGGAAATGTTATCGTGTATGCGGTATTCAAGGCCACAAAACCAGATTCCACATTTATTGTAGATTCTGATAAAGACAGCGGCAGCGAAGATACCGGCAACGATATTAAGCAGGGAGAATTTATCCGTATAGAAGTTCCTGAAAATATCAATGTCAACACGTATGTGCCGTATTATATTGACGAGAACGATGAACGCGTATATGTTGCGCTGTCAGCAGTAATTGACAGATATTTGTGCTTTATAGCACCTGTAGACGCAGAGTATTATTATATTAATAATAGAGTAGATTTTAATGATGCTCTGGATCATTGGGCAAAGGAATATATTGATTTTGTAGCGGCACGTGAAATCTTTATAGGTATAAGCGACAATATGTTTGGCTGTGATGAAACAATGACAAGAGCAATGTTTGTTACAGTTCTATATAGACTTGCCGGAGAACCTGCACAAGGTGCACAAAACAAATTCATTGATGTTGCATCGGACAGCTGGTACGCAGATGCCGTTATTTGGGGACAAAACAATGGAATAATTTTAGGCATTGATGACACACACTTTGCTCCGGATGTGCCGGTAACGAGAGAAGAAATGTGCGCTTTAATCTCCAGATATATACGAAGTTTGAATATTAATCTTGAAGCAGCAGCAGAGGAGATAACATTCAGCGACTGGGACAGCATTGGAGAATGGGCAAGAGAAGACGTGTCTATGTGTCAAACATTAGGCTTTATTAACGGATACCCTGATGGAAGCTTCAAACCTAAAAATAATGCGACGCGTGCGGAAAACAGTAAGGTGTTTAAGGCGATGATAACTGCAATTGTTTCAGAATCAGAAAAATAATTATTTAAAAAAATTAACAATATCCTGCTTTTGTATATATTTGTCAATATTAATCTGAGGATATTTTTTCAAATGATTTAAACAGGAAATAATAGAGATGGATAAAAGCTGGGAGAAAGATTTGCATAAGCCGAACTTCTTACTGATAAAAGTAAGGAAATGATTAAGGTGACGAAAATGGCAAAAATATTTTTAATCTGCGGAAAGA
>CALWBE010000004.1 GCA_944375955.1 uncultured Clostridia bacterium
GCGGTCAAGCCGGGGCGGCTCCGCTCCGCCGCGCCTTTCTTTTGTTGCGCCGCTTGCGGCGCATACGTGTGCTTGGCTGCGGCGGAGCGCAGCGACGCCGCACTTGTCTATGCCAAGCACACGCCACGGTTACAATTGATTCAGTTCATATAAAATTCAAATAATTTACTAACCTTATTTTATAATAGTTTTAAAGCGCTTATTAACTTTTTTATAGTGTTTTTAAAAGAATGCTAATATCCTGCGTAACAAACCTGAATTAAAAGCATTGCCTACCCTACCGCTTGAAATAATTAAAATAAGCATTATTTTCCAATACTTATTTTAACATTTTTATGACAAGTTAGTTTATATTTGTCACATTCTTTTATTGTTTTTTAAGAATATCCATAAATGTTTTATTTCTTGCAAGTGCATCTGATGTTATAGTTTTTAAATCTATAATAAATTCATGAGCATTCTGCTTGACAAAATAACTATAATACGCACAATTTTCACTGGTTGTATCAAATAATGCCATAAAATAGGGTTGGTTTTCTATAGAAAACCTAAATTCATCATCGATAGTAGTTATAATGTAACTCCATATTGTATCTATATCTGGAATATGCTTTTTTATAATGGCTACATCATCTGGCAACTCTGTTAAAGCACGCTTTTTTTCATTTTTATTAGCGTTATGTCCTTTGAATTCTATTATTACTAAGTTTTTATGTCCATCTTTGTTATTAAAAAATATTGAAATATCAGGTCTATTTTTATCCTTGAATTTTTCCTCATTCTTTATAGCAATTTCATCTTTAATTGCCTCAATGGCTTTATCACTTGCCGCATAAGTATAAGTCATAAACTTATCATCTAATAACCAAAGGTTGCTTAATAGATGTTTATTTTCATCGGCCGCAAATGAGGATGTTCGCATAGGCATAAAGATATTATGAATGAAACTCTCATATTTTGTTGGATCAGACAACGACTTATCTAATGCTATAATGAGATTTTCTCTAAATAATATATACTCTCCTAATTCTGCCGCGGCAACCATACTTATTTGATCAACCGCCTTATTGAAAGTATCATTATCAATATTTCTTTCTTTAAGTATTCTATTAAAAGTTTCTTCAGCATTTTTCTTGGCTTTTATAAAACGCTCATTTGCCTTTACCAATAATGATTTTTCGGTCTTAAGAATATCTTTATCTTGTCTAATAAATGATGTAAGATATGGTGCTGTTTGAATAGCTTTTTCTTCTTCCTTAGAATTTATTTCAGGTATTTCAGGATATGCCTCTAAAATTGCCTCGTACATTGTTTTTTTCATATAGGGATTAATATCGGAGTATAAGAGAGGAATATCCATTGATTGACTTTTTCTGTTAGATAACAATGATAAATCATCGCGACTATCATTATCTTTATCATCAAAATACGCTGAACACAAAAGCATTATAAATGAATTATTGTTAGGAAGCCCACAAGAGAACCCTAAAGCATCATCATCCATACTTTTTGTCGCACGTGCATTAGCACAATAAAAAACTTTTTTACTATTTTCATTATTGTTTATAAACCGATAGTATAAAGTGAAATCATATGTTTCATTCGTAATATCGCTAAAGATACCAAATGTTTTTGAATATAGATCAGGAATGCTATCAAAATTTATAATTTCTTGCTCTGTGCCTACTTTCAAAATAATATTGAAATCAGTACCTTTGCGTTTCAATAAAAATAATTTAATAATCAAATACTCTACAACAGAATCTTTTATTTCTGATAGATTGGCAACGGAACGTCTATCAATATTTTCCGATGCATCATAAAACTTGTCGGTAACATTTGAGAATTCCATTATTGTTTTATTTTTTGTTACTTTATAAGGAGAAATAATTATATCCTCCGCTTTGAATTTGAGCGAAAACGGGATATCTATTTTTTGTTGCTCACTAACTATTTCACTTTCAATATGAATATTTTTATAAACACTTAACCAAGTAAAACGTCCGCTTCCTTTACATCCTAATTGGACCTTATTTTTAGTCCATAATTCACAAAACGCTCTTCTATTTTTGTCAATGAAACCTTCTCCATCATCAATAATTTTAAACCCACAAATTTTAGGGGTAAAACCATCTAAACAGGTATCAGTAAAAAACTCAATCTCAATATTTTCAGCATGAGCTTCCAACGAATTTGTGATACTCTCATATACAGGCTGTAAAAATTTTACATCCTTTGCAAGTTTTTCGACTATGTTTTCAGTGCTTACGCTTACAAATCCCATTATATTACTCCTTATAGATTCATTCCTTAGGTTTAATTATTTCCTCTATAATATTTACCATTTGTTCACCGTGAAGTTGCTTTGTATACCGCACATCCGGAACCTGTTTTTGCATTTCTTCAAACAATTTTTGAGCACAATTGATTTTGCGCATTTCTTCGGGGTCTAACTCTGTTTTATCTTTGGTTTCCACTACAAGATTAAGTTGTTGCTTACCATCTTTGCGCTTTACCACATACATAAAATCGGGGCTATACGTTCCGTCGGCGTAAGTGGGAATACGGACTGTTCTTTTGGGAATTTTCCCGAAAACTTCAACTTCCGCTATATCAGATAAAACTTCTTGCATGATATTTTCTCTTTCCAACGCCGAATCATAACAACAAGCGTCGTATAAATAATTATCCAAGACATTTTTGCCGATTTCTATATCTCCTTGCGGCAACACGCCTATATCCGTCCTTAAAACGGCTTTCTTCGGCGTTCCGTCTATCTCACGCAACGGGTCATTAACAGCAACGTCTATTTTTTCATACGAATATCTCTGAGCAAACGTCCTAATATACCATTCGCGATATCTAGCGACAAATTGCTGTAAAGTTTGTTTGCTAAAATATTTCTCGGGAACCGATCTATCCTTGAAATATTTAGCGAATGCCGCATGGGCTATTTTAATAGGTATATTAGTCCTGTTTTGAATTTCCTTTAAGAACGTAGAATACGTCAATTCTTTTTTTACGGTAAAAGAACTTCCTACAATGTCTTCAAAATTCACACTTCCGTCTACTACATTGGCAACGGAGCGAGAAATTTTTGTCGTTAGCGTGGAGCGCCCGTCAATATTTGATTTTATTATATCAAGAATAACCGATTTTAAAGTTTCGTCATCTACATCATTAAAATGTAAGTAGTATTTCTGATTGATAAGCTCCCACAATTTTTCGAGTTTGTGGAAGTTTTCGACGCGCATACCGACTTGCTGGACATTTTTATTCTTTTTGATTTCAACGACTTTACCGTTAGCAAGCGCTTTGAAGATATCGGGATATTCACTCATAAACGCTTCGCGATTATCTTC
>CALWBE010000005.1 GCA_944375955.1 uncultured Clostridia bacterium
TTGTTTTTCGGCTTGTGTATTCCGGGAGTGTCTATGAATACAAACTGATTGCACCCTGACGTGTAAATTCCTGTTATTTTATTCCTTGTGGTTTGAGGTTTCTTTGAAACTATTGCGACCTTTTCTCCAAGTACCGCATTCATAAAAGTGCTCTTGCCTACATTCGGTCTTCCGACAATGCAAATAAAGCCTGTCCTCATCTCTTCACGGCTTATGTTATTCTTATTTTCCGCTTCAGCATTTTCAGTACCTTCAGGGCAAGCGGTATTATCAATCTCACATCCGTTAACTTCTGCGGTTGCTGAAATCTCTTTACTTTTAACTTGCGGTACATAATTCCTGTCTAAGCCCATCTTTTCAAGAACAGCCTCACATGTTTCATTCATATATCTCTCGTCATCCGAACTTATTTCATGATCGTAACCAAGCAAATGAAGCACAGAATGCGCAGTCAAAAAAGCAATTTCTCTTTCAATTGAATGCCCATAGCTTTTTGCCTGACTCTCTGCCTTCTCAAGAGAAATAACTATATCGCCTATCGGCAAATATTCCTCAGGTTCGGGGGAATCCGGCAAACTGTCCTTCTCAAAGAGCGGGAAAGACAAGACATCTGTTTCGCTGTCTTTTTTTCGGTATTGAGAATTAAGTTTTTTAATATTTTCATTGTCGGTAAAAATAACCGACACTTCACACGGAACCGTAACTTTCTCTTTTTTCAAAACGGCGTTTACCGTCTTTTTTATTATATTTTTATACTCGTCTGTTGCCTGTATTTTTGACTGTTCGTTATTTATATATATCCTATTTTTCATTTTCGGATTTTTTTACCTTTCTTTGCTGTTCATATCTGTCATAAGCAAGAATTATCTTTTGCACGAGAGCATGACGCACGATATCACGGTCAGTAAGCCTATGCACGCTTACACCGTCAACTCCTGCTATTATTTTTGATGCTTCTATAAGTCCGGAACGATGTCCTTCCGGAAGATCTATCTGCGTAATATCCCCGGTTACAACTATTTTAGATCCGAAACCGAGACGCGTCAAAAACATTTTCATCTGTTCCGGTGTTGTATTCTGGGCTTCATCCAGTATAATAAATGAATCATCAAGAGTGCGTCCTCTCATATATGCGAGAGGAGCAATCTCTATCGCGCCCTTCTCAACATTTCTTGCATATCCTTCTGCACCGAGCATTTCGTAAAGCGCATCATGCAGCGGACGAAGATAAGGATCTATTTTATTCTGTAAATCCCCGGGCAGAAATCCCAGTTTTTCTCCAGCCTCAACTGCCGGCCGTGTAAGCACTATACGGCTGACTTCTTTCTTTCTCAAAGCATTTACCGCCATTGCAACCGCAAGAAAAGTTTTTCCGGTTCCTGCCGGACCTATCCCGAGCACAACCGTATTCTTTGAGATAGCCTCGATATATTTTCTTTGACCTATTGTCTTAGCCTTTATAGGCTTTCCGCGGCTTGTTATGCATACGCAGTCGGTTTCAAGTTTTGACAGCTCCTCCATATTTTCGTCATTTATCGATGAAATCGCATATCTGACATTTTGTTCTGTTATGCTGTCTGCGGTATTCAACAGCAGAGACAAGCTTTCTATTACCGCAGCTGCCTTTCTTACACTGCCTTCATCCGAACCCACAACTTTTATATTTCCATCCCCTGCAAACAGAGAAACTCCGCATTCCTCTTCTATGATTTCAGCATTGCTGTCATACGATCCGAATATTGAAGATATTTTTTCATGCGAAAGATTCTCAACAATTTTTTCCGCCATATATTGTCCTTTCGATCAAATTATTCCTTTTATATTTTAACATAAAGCAATTTTCTTTTCAAGTGCTTTTACTATTTAGTTTTCCCTTATTTCAAACGGTTTATCAATACCTATATTTTCAATGCAGGAAAGTCTGACGGCAAAAATATAGCAATCGTCTTCTTCTTTAAATTCATTTTCCTCAGATAAAATTTCTGCGTCTTTCAAATATTCATTTTTCCATTTTATATAGTGCTCTTGAAATATTTTTTCAGCGCTTTCTTTATCTCTTTTACTTTCCTCTATATTTTCAACAGTATATCTATCAGTTACAAGACTCACCGGAAGAGATATAGTTCCGAACAAAGACAGCTGTCTGCTTTCGGTATCAAGCTCTGCATTCTTGCCTTTTAACGCTATATTTCCTCCGTCTATCGGCAAAACAAATCCGAGAACTTTAAGACTTTTCTTTTCATGTTCGGTCTTGCCTGTTTTTATATACGTCTCTTTCGGAATCCTCATTTCAAATACCGGAGAAGTTTCTGCAAATACAGTTCCTTTAGCGCGCCGCAGAATATAGCCTACTGTCCTTGTCTCAAAAAAAGATGATATTAAAAGCTGTCCCTTTAAAACGCTGTCGCCGTTCTCAACTTCCTTACCGCCGCTATAAACATCTATACGGCTTATAACACCGTCGCATTTAGCAACTATATTACAGACATCTTTCTTGTCAGGCTGCCGTTCAGGCGGAACTTCTCTCTCCGATATTTCCATAACCGCAGTTGTTCCGTTTATATTAAGATGAGCAAACGACACTCTGTCGTCAAGCAGCATATAATCGATGGTAAGCTGCTTTATATCTATATCGCTTTTTCTGCACCCCTCATATACTCCGAATGAATAGAGTGCTTCTCTTATTTCACGTTCCGGAATAGTTTGATTGCCTATTACATCTATTCTCCATAAAGTGTCGGAAAATACCGCATCAAGAATTAAGCAAAGCACTGCTGCGCAGATAAGACCGCCGCGCAAGAAGAAATTTTTTAAAAGATACCACAATCCGGCAGTACGCAGCTTGTAATCAAGCTGCATTTCTCTAAGTTTTTCTGATATGGTCTTAACGTCTCCGCAGCCGCATGATAAAGTGATTTTTCCTTCAGAAACCTCACAGTCATAAAATCCCTGCTTTTTCAATAAGTTTAAGACCGTGATTTCACGCGGGTCACGGATAAATATTTCAAACGACGCTTTTCCGACTATAAAATTTATTATTCTCCCAAGCATATTAAAATTACTCCTCAAAAGATACTGACTGTATCACGCCGCACACAACAAGCGCCTGCTCATCCATAAGTTTTACTGTCAATGCACGTCCGGATACGGTTATTTTAACGCGGCGGCACACGGCTCGAACCGTTTCCGGAGTATACTCAGATATACGGCATCTTCCTTCAATAATAAGTTCCCTTCCGCAATACAGCTTTATCTGCGGATAACCGTCAAGTACGTCTACCGGGAGTCCGGTCTTTTCAGAAACAACCGTACTTACCCTGCGAAAATTATTTGATTTTTTTCTGTAATTCTTCAAGCTTTAACCCCGTATATATTAAAAAGAATCTATAATAAATTTTATTGAGGCAAAAAGCGAAATATGTCAAAAAACATTTCGGTATTTTCAAAGCTTTGTATATATCTTTTTATGGCAGCCGCAGTTTTTATTTTTTACGAAGACGCAAAATCAAGCATAATGAATTCAGGCATGAGGTGTATAACATCTCTGCTTCCCGGGCTTTTCCCTATGATGGTTATGTCAAGACAAATATCATCATGTCTTGATTTTAAGAACGGGATATTATCAAAGCTCCTTTCAAAATTATCGGGTTTTTCACAAGGTTTGCTGCCTATATTTTTTATAGGTCTGTTATGCGGTTATCCTGTTCCGGCAATAATATGCGCAAGCAGGTATGAATCAGGGCAAATATCAAGGGAAGAAGCTGAATTTGCTGCAGCATTGTGCAACAATGCAAGTCCGGCATTTATAATTTTTTTTATAGGAGCAGACATATACGGCAGCATCTCCGCCGGCATCGCTTTATATATATCACAGATATTTTCCGTCATTCTTGCCGCTCATATAATAAAATGTCCCAATTCTTCCTCCGTGTGCCTCGGAATTGGAAAAGAAAGTCCGGCTGAAAGCATTGCACGAGCTTCAAAAAGCATGTTGGAGCTGTCCGGATTTGTTATCTTTTTTTCGCTTGCCGCCGACATGATCCGCCTTATACTTGAAAGAATATATCTTCCGCACATCATATGCAGCACTGTTTCAGGGCTCTTTGAAATAACAGGCGGAATAGCAGCAGCATCTCAGCTTGCCGAGCCCCAAAAAGCTCTTTTAATGTGTCTTTTTACTGCTACAGGAGGAATATCAGTATACTTTCAGATATCCTCCGTATTATCAGCAACCGATATATCCATGAAAAAATATTTGAAGGCAAAAATCGTTACCGCCGCAATTATGTGTATTTCTTTTCCGTTTTTTATGAAAATTTTCCGGCTGTTATCTTTACTTTAATAAAGTTACGTGATAAAATATCAATACAAATAAATTTTTGAGAGGATAAAAATATGAAAACTGCAGTAATAGAAATGGAAAACGGGAAAAAAATGGTTCTCGAGCTTTATCCTGAAACAGCACCCATAACTGTTGAAAATTTTGAAAAACTCGCAAACAGCGGATTTTATAACGGACTTATTTTTCACCGGGTTATTGAGGGCTTTATGATTCAGGGAGGAGATCCCGAGGGTACCGGCTGCGGAGGCCCCGGATACACTATAAAAGGTGAATTTTCATCCAACGGTATCAAAAACGACTTAAAGCACACGCGCGGAGTAATTTCAATGGCGCGCTCAATGATGCCTGATTCTGCCGGATCGCAATTTTTCATAATGCATGAAGATGCTCCTCATCTTGACGGTCAGTATGCCGCATTCGGGAAAATGACTGACGGTTTTGACGTACTTGACGAAATAGCCACCTGTGATACCGACCGAAGCGACAGACCGTATGAAGAACAAAAAATCGCTAAGATAACTGTCACAAATTAAAAAAATAACATTAAGAAAACGCGGCGAATATTCGCCGCGTTTTCTTACGCACATATTATTTTATTTGTTTTCGGAAATATAAAGCTCAACTCTGCTCTGAATAATATTTGCCACGTCATTAACGGATTTCTTACCCGCAAAGAACGCGCCCGACTCCTCTTCGATTATTTTATTTATCTCGTCATCCGATCTTACAACAGCATCTACAGAATTTATAAGCTCATATATTTTGTCAACATCTTCCTGAGTCACATAAATTCTCTGGTTATAAGCAGGTATATCAAATGCCGGCGAATCAAACGCAATATCTGCTGAAGCGTCGGTCGTTTCAGCTACAGCTGCGCCGACTCTGGGAAGAGGCGTTATTTCTCCGCTGTTTTCTCTATCTTCGTCGGCTTTCTTCATTTCCTCATATCTCTCAACTACCTCTTTCGCCTTTTCATCAAGGACCGACTTCTTTACAGGGAAACCGTAGTAGCTTTCCTGATATTCATCGGAAAGAAGATATTTCATGAAATCCCATGCTTCCTGCTGCATAACAGATTTTGCGGACACTGCAATCTCGCATGCGGGACGAATATAAATTCCATCATCATCTCCCGGAACAGGATATCCTGCAAACGCATAATTTTCTCCGTGCGTCCTCTTCATATACTGAATATCAAAATCACTAAGCTGCGCCGTTTCGAGAAGGATCTGCTTGTCAATAAACAGGTTGCTCTCGTCGCCTCCGTACGGATTGTTGTTGTAATACTCATCCCAGTCAAACTCTTCCGGGAAATCCTTCACAAACTCAAGATATTTTGCAAAATCATCAGACGCAAAATCTCCGTATCCGTCGTTTGCTATAGTAAAGGCATTTATAATAGGCTCCCCGTAATATCCGGTAAGCATATCACTTCTTGTAAGATAATACATAAAAGGAGAAGCATCAGGGTATTTCTTGCAAAGATTTAAAAGATCGTCCATCGTAAACTTTATCTTGCCGTTAAAATATTCCTTGTCTCCGATAAGGCACTGAACGTAGAAAGACGGTATGAGGCTGTATACTTTTCCTTCCTCATCAGATGTTATCGTAAGAATATTTTCAAGATAATCTTCACGTTTAAAATCTTCGTCTTTATCCATATATACCGAAAGATCGGCAATCAGGGACTTTGAAGTATAATTGTCAAGAGGAAGTTCAGCCGCGTTAAACAAATCGGGAATATTTCCCTTGATTATATCCTGGTTAAGCTTCTTTATGCCCGCTTCATAATCCTCATCTGTATTATACTGCGAATAATCGATATAGTTTATACGGCAGTCAGTACTCTGCTTATTGAAATCAATAATCGCATCTTTAAGGTTATCATCGAGATAAACAGAAGCAAAATCCATAGTGTATTTTTCTACGATATCATCATCCGAAACCTTTTCAAGAATTGCAAATTTGGTATCTTCGTAGTTTTTTGTATATTCCATGATTAAAAATTTATCGCCCTGATATGAATCCATAATATTTACTCGGTTTGAATTAAGATCGGAGTTTATGAAATTCAGAATCTCTTTTGATTCTTGGGTATCTATATCATACAAATATACACCGCTTGACCCTGTATAGTAAACGGTATTTCCAACCCCCGGGAAGAACTCGTAAAAATCCACGTCGCCAAGATCTGCATAGTCTTCAAATTTACCGGTATTGACATCAAGCTTTTTAAACTTTCTAACCGGCGCGCTTCCACCGTTATAATCATACACTATAGAAAGTGCAATTATAGTTCCGTCGTCAAGAGAGTCCATTTTATAAATATTTTCCGAGTCGCTTACAGTCATATCAAATGTTGAGGCTATCGATCCGTCGTTTGCCAAAACTATCATTTTACTATTTGCGCCTATAATAAAATTGTTATTTACCGAATCATACAAAACATTTGATATCCAAGGGTTCTCTTCGCCCCCAAAACATGAATCAAGACTCGTTTCTGAAAGAATATTTTCCTCAAGATCGGTATGGTAAACCGTATAACTGTTTGTATAAACATAGTTTTGAGGATCGCTCCAGTCTGAAAAGCTCTTTTGAATAATATACCAAATAGTATGATCCGGAGCTACATATAAATTGCTCATATATTCGCTTGTAGACGATGTCGCGTTCGGATCGTATTCGGTATTTGAATCTTCATTTACAAACTTTTTTAAAATTTCACTTTTCCCGGTTTCAATGTCAGATTTTAAAAGAACATTTCCGTATTCATAATTATTTTCACTGTTTTTACTGTAATAACCGTAAATATATAATCCGTCATCAGCTTCAAAAACTTGGTTTACACTGAAATAATCGTCTTCTCCTATACCGGGCATACTGACATCGATATAATTTGTCTTATACACGTTTTCCAGCGCTACAAGCTTTTCCTCTCTTTTTGCAGCTATCTCGGCTTCGCTCATTTCTCCGCTTTTTTTACAGGACGCCATAGTTACAAGAGCACACCCGCAAAGAAGTCCGGCAAGAATTCTTTTAAATCTGATCGTTGTTCTCTTCATTGTCTTTTCTCCTTTTTTTAATATGAATTTGTTTAAGTTTTAACTTTGCTTCAGATATTTTTGCTCCGGCAAATAAGATGCCGGATTTTATCAATTTTTCTTTGTTTATAAACAAAATTGATATTACAAACAAAATATAAACCGCTACAACACCCGCCGTAACAGCAAATATAAAAGCTAAGGGCACACATGTCCTATCAGCTATTCTCGCGGCATTCTCCCAATAAGGATAATAAACCGTACCGGTCTTTATAACCCGCTCTGATGATGATGAAAGATTTTTTACAATATTTACAACTGAATACCTATCAGTATTTTGTAAAAATTCAATTTTACCTTCCGGAAAAGATACACATTCCTCAGCTATTTGAATTGCGTAATCTTTTACTGGATTCGGAAGTACAAGCTCATAACATGTAACATTAAGCTCCGGATCCAAAATCATAGAAAAATCCGAACTTATATACGCGCATGGCTCGTCAGCAGGATCCTCAGGTGTCCATTGCTTTTTTTCCTTTTCAGAAACAGGTCCGCTCGTCACTCCCAGCACCACGCATTCTCTGCCGCCCATAGTAACTTTCATACCGGCTACGTTTATTCCTCCGAAAAGCTTAAATGCAAGAGCTTCATTGAGAATTACTCCGCTTTCCATAAGCTCATCTCCCGTATAATACCAGCCTGATGTCATTACATGCGGATGTATAAGGAAAAAATCAGATCCTGTACAATATGTACGTGCGTTTACAGACACTGAGCCTACAGAATATTCCTGCTCTGTCTCGGAAAATCCGCTGCTCAAAAATAGTTTAGCTCCTTCAGGCGCCGCATATGAATCTTCCGTAAGCTTTGTTTCTATGCTCTGTTCTATCTGAGGTATCTGAGCAAACGTAAATCCCGCGTCTTCCGCAATAAAACACGATATCTGACCGTATCTTACTTCACCGCTGTCACTTTGCCAGCGTTCGGCAGCGTACTGGCTTTCAAGTGAACCGGAAATTCCGTTTTTTACAAGCATCGTTATTCCGAAAATCGCAAGCGATATTATAGATATAATAAGTCCTATAAGAAGCGCTTTTGAATATTTCTTCATCAGCTTTTCACCAGCCTAACCTGCGAACCGTCCTCTATAGGTGCTGTAGAACTTGATATCACATATTCATATCCATAATCGCTTCCCGCATCAACTGCCGAATTTATATTGTCCTTTGCAAGAACTGTTACTGGTATACGTTTTGCTATATATCTGCTTCCTAAAGGCGTGCTTTTGGCACTCGCTATAAGTATGTACTTGCCGTCGGCATCTTCTCTTATTGCACTGTTAGGAACTACAAGATTATATGACGATTGCCTTTCACCTATCGATACATTAAGTGTCTGACCGTTTGTTACTTCTCCGTCTATGTCTATTTCAACTATCTTGCCCTCATTAGGCTTGCTCGTGTCAGGCTTTATTGCCGAAACCGTCAGCTTTAATTCGTTTGCCCACCAATAACCGTCTACCGTTACTCTGTCTCCTACTGCGATGGCTCTGCTCTGCTCGGTCGTCACCGGTATTTCAAGAGTATATCCCTTTCCTGCAATTTCTATTTCAGCAAGAATGTCCCCGGCATTTACAGTACTTCCGGAATAAACATTAACCGCAGCTATTGTTCCGTCAAACTTTGATACAACCTCCATATCATATGTCTTTTCTCTTAGCTTTTCTACTTTTTCACGCTGTTTTTCAATAGCGGCAAGATCTCTCTCAAGCTCAAGATTAAATATCATATCTTCTTTATTTCCCTGTTCTTCTTGTTTGATAGCTTCCTTCTCCGCCGTTTCAATCTGTTTTTCAGTCGTCTTTATTTGTTCATCTATCTGATCGGGAGTTTCTGTAACCTTTGACTGAAGCTCTGTGAGCTTTTTATTTTCTTCATCATATTTTAAAGTTACTGCCTTAAGCTTTTCGTTTTCTTCCTTCAAAAGCGCATTTACTCTCTTTGTCTCATCTGATAAAAGCGAGTCAAGTTCCTTCTGTATAGTTTCGCTTTCCTTTTTGTACGCTTTTACACTTTGCTCGGCAGCAGTCACCGCATCTTTTGCTTCCTTAAGACGATTGTCGTCGGTAGTAGCCTGATTAAGTTCAGCACGTGCCTTTGCAAGGGCCTTGCTATATTCGCTTACTGTCTGCTTCTGGCGGTCAAGATTTCGCTTTGCAGTAGTTATCTCACTGTCAGTAGCTGATGACGCATTCTCAAGATTATTCTTTGCTTCATCAAATTCAGCTTGAGCTATATCTACAGCATCGCTCGCTTCTTCTTTTGCCGATTTCGCATTTCTGTATGCGTTCAAAGCAGATATCTCTTTAGAATAGTCTGTCAACGCATCAAGCGCGTCTTTCGCACTCTGTATCCTATCCGGATCTCCGCTCGCTAAAGCTTCGTTATATTCCTTAAGCGCTGCGTCATATATTTTCTGATCTTCAACAAGCTTATTGTATTCAGAATCAGAATCTATATTTCCTGAATACGCGTTCTGTGCAGCAGTCTTTGCACTTTCATACTCACTCTGCGCAGCCTCAAGCATACTCTTACTTTCCTCAAGTTCCTTTTCAGCATCTTGGTATTTTTTCAAAAGCTTTTCATAAGATTCCGAGCTATTTACAAGAGCATCATAATCTTCCTGCATATATTCAAGCTCTGTATATGCGTCGTCATACGCCTTCTTTGCGCTTTCATAAGCAGAAAGTGCTGCACTGTATGACAGATCTATACTTCCTGATATCTCTTCGTATATATCATTTTTCTCAGCAAGTATCTCTTCCGCTGCCTCAAGATTTTTCTTCGCCACCTCAAGCTCTTCAAGCTTTGCCGCCAATTCGGCAGAATCAGCAGCTTCTCCGTTTGTCAGCTCTGACACCTGCTGTTCAAGTTCGGATACCGACTGTGTATATTTATCACGTTCGTTCTGATATATTTTTACAAGTTCCTCAGAGCCTTTTACAAGATCCGTATTCTTTACAGCCTCGACTCTGTCTTCTTTAAGTTCCTTCAAAGTCTCATAAAGCTCTTCAAGATTGCTCTGCGTCTCGGTATCATCTGTCTTACCGAGTATCTTCATCTGATAGTTAAACTCCATCTCTTCAAGCGACTGCTCTGCCTGATCGAGTTCTGTATTCTCATAATCCTCAAGCGTAAACAGCGTCTGGCCCGGAACTATTATATCGCCCGCTTTTACCAGTACACTTTCAATTTTTCTTGTTTCTTCAAGAACTACATTATAGTTCATATTTGCCTTTACAGTGCCAGTACCTGTAACACTGGTCTTTATTTGGCCATATCCGGCATACTGTCCCGAAACTTCGGGAAGTGACCAGTTAAGTATTGTATTTGAAAAAAAGGTTAGCACAAGCATTACCGTCAAAAAAATTATTGCGGCATTCTTTATCCAGCCTCTGTTTTTTATTTTTGCTTCGTTTTCCATATCAGTCTTTTAAACCTCCCGAACTAGATATTCCTTCAACCAAATATTCTTCTCCGTATAAAAACAGAAGTAATGTAGGTATCATATATATTACCGCAACACAAAACGCCAAGCTTATTTCTCCGGTATTTATTTCCGATAAAAAAACTGAAAGCGGCATTTTTTCACGGTCTGTAAGCAGTACAAGAAACTGTTCAACCATATTCCAGTAATCAATAAAAATAAGTATTACTACAGAAAAGAGAGAGCTGCGGCATGACGGAATACATATTTTTGTACATATCTGCCATTCTCCCGCACCATCCAAACGGGCAGCCTCTATTATACTTTCCGGAATTCTCCTCATGCTTTTTGTCAGCAGAAAAACCGCAAAAGGAGAAAATATTCCCGGAAGAATTACCGCCCACCTCGTCTCAAGTATACCTAAAAAGTCCGAAACAAGATAATTCGGAACAAGCGTTACCTGATACGGCATAAACATCAGAACAATATATGCAAAAAACAGGAACTCCCTGCCCTTCCCGCGGTAACGGGCAAAACCATATGACGCAAGACACGCAACGATTACCTGAAATACAACTATTGGCACAACAAGTATTACTGCGTTCCAAAATTTTAAAAGGTAATCCGGGCTTTTAAACAGAACTGTGTAATATTGCTGAAAAGTAACCATATCTGGAATAAGCTTAAGGTTGACTTTTTCTGATATGTATGTTTTGCCACCGGCGTCTCCAGTAGCAAAAACAGCTCCGTAATTGGCTGATATTTCTGATTCCGACATAAATGAATTTGTTATTGTAAATACTGTCGGGAACAAAAACAGAAGCGAAAATGCAAAAACCAAAATAAAAGTTACGGCGATTGCAGCTTTTTTTCTGACTGACAAGAGTATTTTTTTCATTGTTCCACATCCTTTCCAAACTTGTTCTCAACAATGAAAAGTATTCCTACTATTGCCACCATTACGATAAACATTACAATCGACGCGGCAGAAAGCTTCTGATAGTCGAGTTTTCTGAACATATTATTCATATAATGCTGCAGGGTATATAAAGTATTGTACGGATAATTTCCCGTCAGCAGATATACCTCACGGAATATCTTAAATGAATTTATCAACGAAAGAATTACCACAAACAGAATGGAAGGCGACAGATATCTGAGTTTTATAGAGAAAAATATACGTGAGCTTCCCGCTCCGTCAACTTGTGCTGCCTCTATCGGATACTTGGGAATATTACCTATTGCCGCCATAAATATTATCATATTATATCCGATGTTCTTCCAAAGGAAAAGCAGTACTACGACATAAATACTGAACTCTGATTTCAGCCAGTCGACCGGCTGACCTCCAAGCAGTGTTACAATATTAGAAAGAACTCCTTCATGATGAAAAACGACCTGCCATATCAAAACGACCGAAGCGACCGGCACCATCATAGGACATAAAAGGAATGTACGTATTTTGCTTTTCATGGGAATTTCATGCTCAAGTACAATAGCAAGCAGTAAAGGTACGATTACTGCAAGCGGCACCGATATTAATGATATGGTCAAGGTATTTGTAGCCGCTTGCTTAAATGCCGAATTTTCAAAAAGTCCTATAAAATTGTTTATTCCCACAAATTCCTTGTTGATAGGGTTATCTATAAACGAATAATATATTATAACTGCAAACGGAGCTGCAAAAAACACAAGCACTCCGAGAAAACTTGGTAAAATAAAAAAAGCCGAAAAACGTTTTGCTCTCTTCAGCTCGCTGAATTGTTTTGTCTTTTTATTTCTAAAGCATGTGCTGCAATTTAATTTTTTTTGCTTTGGCACTGCTGATATCTTTGTTTTTTTCCGCATTTTGCCATAACCTCAGATAAAAAAATACCATTTTTGTCTTTTTATTTTTCTGTCATTTTTTAGACGATTAGACTATATAAATGTTCCGATATTTAGTTGTTTTTTTTACTGTTTTTATTACATATACAGAATACCATAAATATATATTTTAGTCAAGCAGATTCATTGTCGTAATTGGTAAATGTTTATTTATTGACAGGCTTTAATTTTGATAGTATAATTAATAAAAAATTTATCCTACGGAGGGAAAAAATGTATCCGCTGAAATTAAAATCTGTTCTTAAAGATATTATATGGGGCGGCACTGCTTTGTCGGAAAAATACGGCAAAGGAACAGCAGGACAAAAAATCGCTGAAGCATGGGTGCTTTCATGCCGCGCAGACGGTGAAAATATAATTGAAAACGGCGACCTTGCCGGAAAACCTCTCAGCATTATATATAAAGATAAAAACGCATTTCCTCTTTTGATAAAACTTATTGATGCTCATGATAAGCTTTCAGTGCAGGTTCATCCAAATGATGAATATGCAAAAAAGGAAGGTTTGCCTGCCGGGAAAACAGAAATGTGGTATATTCTTGATGCTAAACCCGGTGCAAAGCTTGTTTACGGCTTAAAAAAAGATATTGACCTTTCTAATGATAACTTGAAGTTGGCAGCAAAAAACGGAACCTTAGAACAGTATCTGAACTTCCGTGAGGTAAAAAAAGGTGACGTACTTTTTATTCCTTCAGGACTTGTACACGCTATCGGCGATGGAATACTAATCGCTGAAGTGCAGCAAAACTCAAATACGACATACAGGATATATGACTACGGTCGAAAGGACGCGAATGGAAAATGCAGAGAGCTGCATATCGACAAAGCGGCAGAAGTTATTGACCGCAGTCTCCCGGTATCCGACACCTCGGTTTGCATTACCGAAAAATCCGATGCTGTTTTGCGTGAGACTCTGTGTTCCTGCGACTGTTTTACTGTTGAAAAATTGAATTTAAACAGATATGAATACGAAATTTCTTCAGATAAAATGCTTTTTGCTCTCTGTACCGAAGGCTGCGGAGAGTTCTCACATGAAGGGAGCCGTTATAAATTTGTTAAAGGCGACGGATATCTTTTCCCCGCCGGGATAGGCAAGTTTTCCATAATTTCCGACGAATGCGAACTTCTTTTTGCATATAAATAATTTATAACTAATAAAATTATTTTCGATAAAATTCTAAAACGTAAGAGAAAAGCCGCGGCAGTATTTATCCTGCCGCGGCTTTTCTCCGCCGTACCCTCTTAATGCAGTATTACCGCTTTCTTGCCGTCAAAAAATTCACCTTCTATGCCGTTTTCCGCACGCAGCCGTTCGCATGAAACAAAGTGATCCTTTGCAACTTTCCATACACTCTCGCCTGCCTGAGGATAATAAAGCGTAAATCCGCTCTTTCTGCAGCTTTTGCCTCCTTCGCATTTTGAATATCCACTGATTATTTCTATATTTTCTTCATTAAGCGCCGCGCAGTTTTCATTTACCCACAGCCTTAAAACAAGTTCTCCGCTTATAAGCTCGCATTCATACCTACACACCGACGACAGATTATACCAGCGCAGTTTATTTCCGGAAAGCGAATAGGGTATATTTTCTGCTGGTATCTTTATATTTACCACAGATGTCTGAGATTCTATTTCTCCGTTTTCTTTCATTCCCAAAACTGACAAAAGTCCGCGTGCCGGAATAAATACATATCCTTCGGAAAACTCAGGATTTCCGAAAGACATCCTAAGCGACGACGATACGATATCCGTTATCCCTCTCAGCTCAAACTTTATCCTATCAGCAAACTCAAGAATACCGGTGAAAGCATCCGCAAGAGACAAAACTCTGATATTCTTTCTTTCAGGTTCTATACAGCATTCGGTTGAATATATGTCCGTAAATATCGTGCACTCTTCATTCTTAAACGCCATTGCAGTAATATCTATACCCGCACCGACATTTATCAGCTTCTGCTCTCCGAAATTATCAGATGTACTGTCGGCAGACAGAGACATAAGATTTGCTTCTGCAATAATCTTCCATGAGCTGTCTGTTCCCGGAATATCTATTTCTGTTTTAAATGGGATTGCTTTCTCCATACTCACATATTCTGATGTTTCTCCTGTCTTTGATTCATAAAGGCAGTGGAAAGTAAGCTCGCCGGAAATATCAGCAATTCCGTCAGAATGACTTATAGACTTTATACATACTGATGCTTCTGCAGATACTATATCCGATATTTCAGGCATATCGTCATCAACTTTTATATCTTCGGATATATTGTATGGGTTATCCTCGGATATTCTTGCCGACGCATTCATTATGTCTTTTCTTAAATATTCTATTTCGCAGTCTGGAGTCTCATCGCTGTCACGGCAATATGTATCCTGTGAGATATCAATAACTTCACAGGAAAGCATAAACTTTGAGCGTGAACATATCTTTCTCTGTGCAGAAAGCTTCGACGATGCAGACGGCGGAACAGTACGAACAAGCACATATAAATTTTCCAAATCTCTTTCGGCTGGGATAGGAAAATCAAATGATTTTGAAAAATCGTCCTTAAAAACTACGCACTTCAGCAAACCGCTGTTTTCAGATACATACAGAACCGTGTATACTATCTCACCGTATATCGTCACGCCGTCGTGTTCCACTGACTTGTCAAGAATTTTAACTCTCGCTTCAGTTTTTACAATTCTCTGAATATTCGGCATATATTCGGAAAGCGAGTATTCCGTTTCGTTCTCTATCTCGCATTTGTCGGAGTAAACAGTCTCAAAGGGGCAAATTTTAGTATTGATCTCCATTATAATGTCTCCTTTTTACTCTATTCTGATTAAAGTATATTCGGAGAAACCTCATTTATTACTTTTTTCCGTTTTTATTTTTTACAAAAGCCGAAAGAATTTTCCTAAAAAGACCGTTAGGCTGAAACACAACTATTTTCATAATCAAAAAGCCTCCTACTTTGAAAAATACAAAAAACCGACTAATATCAGCAGCACAGCCTCAAGGCAAACCATCACTATCGGCGGCAAAAAGCATGCCAGCAATACCATTACCCCGGCAGCCATGATACATATACCTATAAGCTTTGAGTTCTTTTTCATGAATGCTCCTCGCTTATTCGTTTTATACTTTATTTTATGCAAAATACTCTGAAATGACAACAAAAGTCAAATATAAAATAACAAAAAAACCTGCATTTTACAGGTAAAACAAAATTTTAAGGGCGCCGTACATTTATTTTTTATATACGGCACCCTTTATTTTTATTTAACTGAACTTTAATATAGCTTATTTCCAATCGAGATTTTTTAAAAGCCTTCTCAAAAATACTGTTGCAAGAATAACCGACATTATCTCGGCAGCCGGAAATGACAGCCATACAAATTCGATTTTTCCGGTAAGCGACATTAAGAACGCAAAAGGAATAAGAACGACAAGCTGCCTTCCGAGTGAAAGGAACAAGCTGTAAATACTTTTTCCAAGAGCCTGGAAAACAGATGACGCCACTATGCTGAATCCTGCAAAAATAAAGCTTAAGCTTATTATGCGCAGCGCTACTGTTCCTATATCAAGCATCGCCTTTGACGGCTCGAATATTTTGAGAAGCTTATCAGGAAATACCTGACACAATAAAAGTCCTAACAGCATTATTGCCACCGCGTAAATTACTGCATATTTTATTGTGCTGTGCATTCTTTCTTTGCGGCGTGCACCATAGTTATAAGCTACTATCGGTATCATTCCGTTATTTAATCCGAATACCGGCATAAATACAAAACTCTGTAGTTTAAAATACGCTCCGAAAACCGCTACCGCAGTTGTTGAGAATCCCATAAGTATTTTATTCATGCAAAGCGTCATTACTGAACCTATTGACGCCATAAGTATTGAAGGCACACCTATAAAAAGAATATCTTTTATTTCAAGAAAATTAGGAGCAAGATTTGATAACTTTATACGCAGTTCTTTATTATATTTTATATTAAGCACAAGTCCCAGAAGCCCCGCAACTGTCTGGCCTATGACCGTTGCATATGCAGCTCCTGCAACTTCAAGTCTCGGAGCACCATATAGACCGAGGATCAATATTGGGTCGAGAATTATATTTATAACCGCGCCTACTCCCTGAACGATCATACTTAAAACAGTTCTGCCTGTTGCCTGAAGCATTTTTTCAAAAGTAAGCTCAAGAAAAAGGCCAAAAGACATCGCAAGACATATCTCAAAATACTGCTTACCGTATTCTAATATTATATTGCTGTCTGTCTGCGTTCTCATAAAAAGAGTCGGCATTGATACTCCTACGATAAAAAAGATAACAAAGCTTATCAAATTAAGCAAAAGTCCCTGCATCGCAAGCTTATCCGCTCTTTTATAGTTCTGCTGTCCCAGTGATTTTGAAATCAGCGCGTTCATACCTACGCCGACCCCCACACCGACCGCTATCATGAGATTCTGTATTGGGAAGACTAATGATACTGCCGTAAATGCGTCCTCAGATATCTGAGATACGAAAATACTGTCTACAATATTGTAAAGAGCCTGCACAAGCATCGATATCATCATAGGAATAGACATTGATAATAGCAGCTTGTTTACAGGCATAGTTCCCATCTTATTCTCGCTTGTACTTATTACTTGTTTTTCATTGTTACTGTTAATGACAAATCAACCTCCATTTCAACAAACATCGATAATTCTAACACAACCGATATTTTGTGTATTTTAACTATTTATGAACAATTGGTAAATTATAGAGTTTTTTTATAGGATACTCTTTTAACAGTTTTTTTCTCTCTTTGTAATCAGGCATGTATTTTTCTATTTCTGAATAAAACGCACCTGAATGGTTTTTATGCTTTATATGGCACAGCTCGTGCAAGAGGACATAATCTATTGCCTTTTCAGGATACGCAAACAAATAACATGAAAAACTAAGTCTGTTTGTTCCGCTGCAGCTTCCAAAACGTGTTTTTGCGCGGGTGATACGCCATGAAACGGGTATAAATCCCGTAATATCCGAAAAATAAGAAAGCCGGGCAGGAATATATCCCCTGCCCTTGCTTTTAAGCTGTCTTATCATATTTTCATGCTCATATTCGGAAAAGAAATCTATTTCATCTGATCTTATTCGCTTTGCTTTTTCTATAAATTCCTCATGTCTATTCACGAAATTTTCAATAAAAACAGAAGACACACTAAAAGGCGCTTTAACAATAGTGTTAAGATCTTTATCTACTGAGATAGAAATAGTTCTTCTCCTCATGCGAACTACTTTGTAATCAGTCATTCTGCTAATTAACGGCCTGATGCGACTTTGTCATATGTATCGCATATTTCTTTTTCAGGAGCGGGTGTACAAAGGCTGACAACAACATTTACTGCAAGAGCAACTACAAACGCCGGGAGAAGCTCATATATTGCAAATGCCCCGCCAAGCTTTGCAATAATAAATTTCCATATGAAAACCATTGCACCGCCTGATATCATTCCTGCAATAGCTCCCCACTTGTTTGAACGCTTCCAAAACAAGGCAAGAAGAATGACCGGTCCAAACGACGCTCCAAATCCCGCCCATGCAAATGATACTATTGTAAATATAATTGAATCTTCTTCATTTGGGACAATCATCATAGCAATAATTAATTATAAATAAAAAGACTTCTTTCCTCCGCTCCGCCTGAATAAATATCAGCCGCTAAGGGAATTGGACGTTCAAAATCGGTAGAAAGTAGTTTTACTTTTTTGTCATCTGTGCATGCCAGTATTGCGTTTATGATTTCTAAAGCGTGATAACCCATTTCAAAAGAAATACGCGGCGGGCGACCCGTTCTCAGCGCCCAAGCCATATCCGCAGCCCCTATTCCCCTGCTGTTTGTTTTATAAGGAAAATACAGTGGAATTTGTGTTGACATGTCATTTTTTTCTAAAATGATACTGTCACCGAACAAATTCGGGTCTCCTATTGATAAAATTCCGCGCGTGCCGTATATTTTAAACTCATTCCTTCCGGTGTCATACTCTGAAGATATATTCATTGAACCGAAAACTCCGTTTTTAAACTGCATAACTGCAGAAAATGTGTTTGGAGTGTTCACGGTAAACAAATCATCAAACTTTGAATTTCTTGGATTTAGATATGGTCTTTCAGCATTTCTTGTTTTAGCATAACCACATACACTTTCCACAGGCCCAAAAATGTTAAATAATTCATGCAGATAGTATCCGCCCATATCATAAGGGATACCGCCTCCTTCATACATTACCGAGTATTTTCGTGCCGCGTCGTCATCATCAGATTTTATCATATGATATCCGCGTGTAAGAGTAGCCTGTGCTTGAATCGGTTCGCCTATCAATCCGATGTCGATAATATATCTTGCAGTCTGCATTCCTGCACCAAGAAAGGTATCCGGCGCAGAGGCAAACATAAGATTTTTCTCTTTTCGTATACGGTTTAGCTCCTGCGCTTCATCCATTGTAATACACATCATTTTTTCGCAGTAACAATGCTTCCCGGCATTTAGTATTTCTCGATTTACCTCATAGTGCGCCGAAGCGTATGTCAAATTGACAATAAGCTCAATTTCCGGATCATTTAAAATCTCATGATTTGTCATTTTCCGTATACCATACTTTTCTGCCTGCCGTTGTGCTTTTTCTTCAACAATATCGCTGCAGCCTATAAGCTCGGTGATGTAAAATTTATTTTTAAGATTTTCAAGATATATGTCTGAAATCATGCCGCAGCCGATAACGCCTACTTTAACCGGTTTGTATTTCATGATTAAAGTCCTGCCTCTCTCAGATAGCGAAAAGATGATTCAACGCAGTCAAATGCGTTTCTGCCGTAGCACTCGTCCTGTTCTATGGCATAGCTCTTAACGTTATTTTTTTTGCAAAGATCAATAATCGGCTTCCAGCTTAAGTTACCTTCGCCAACTGGGGCAAACTTAATAGGCCGTGCTTCAAGCTTTTCCCGATACGATCCGATCCCAAAATCCTTTACATGTATATAATCGTAACGATCCTTGTATTTTTCAAGAAATTCACAGATATTTTTTCCCCCCGAATGTATCCAATGTGTGTCAGGAATGATCTGTATGACTTCATTATCGCTTTCGCTCAAAAATATCTCAATACCTGTTTTTTCGCCAAAGCGTATGAATTCAAACGCATGGAAATGATATAGCAGTTTTTTTTCGTGTTTTTTCAATTCCGCAGATACTTCATTTAGGTAATGTGCGTACATTTTGTAGCCCGCCGGAGACGATGCCAGACTAGCCGGTATGGAATCAATGCGTATATAATCCGTTTGGAACAGCTCGCATTGAAAAAGAATCTTCTTAATACTTTTTTCAATTTCCAGAGACGGACAAAAAACAGAATCATTTTCAATTCCGTTTTCATCAAAAATTTTTTTAACTGCCATTGCATCTATACCTTCAGGTATTGAATATTGCAATTTTTTAAACCCAATTTTCCCGAGACGTTCTACTGTTAATGCCAAATCGTACTCAGATCCTGTATGTTCACGCATTGTGTACATCTGTAGAGATATTTTACTCATATTTGCTTCCTCCGATATCTTTTTGATAAAGAAATAATATCATACGATATTGCGTTTGAAAATGTATTTTACAATAAAATTATTGTATTTTTTGATAGCATATGTTATTATAACTATAACAACACATATGTATGTTTTCTTTATATGAAAGGAAGCAGAAGACAATGAATCCTATTTGTTTTGAAGATTTAATCAAGTGTGATTTTAATTTTTGGAAAGCCGAGGCGTTTCGGCAGTACTGGAAAAACGAATCGGTATTTAGCTACATGCAAATTCCACGTCCAAATAACGGTTTGACACTTATTTGCTGCGATATGGCAATATATAATCTGAAAAACGGAATAAAGCTAACCGCAAAAAAAGGTGATGTCGTATTTATTGCCAAAAATGCCCGGTATGAGGTTACATTTTTTGGGGGAAATCAACCGTCTCACGCTACCGTTCTTTTTAATTTCTTGCTTTTGGATAATAATGGAAAAGAAATTAATTTTGATACCCCGCTGAAAATAATATGCGCCAATTCCGACAGCAATATTTACCATCAGTTTCATGAGCTAAGCAAAATTTTTAAAAATGAAATATATAAAGGTCCCTATTTTAAAATCATAATGTATGAATTGATTTCCAATTTATCTAAAAAAACTGTTTATATTAACGGCACCGATGGAATTTCTAAAGGATTGGAATACATTAACAGTCATTTGAATGAGAACATTAAAATTTCCGACATTGCGTCCATGTGTATGATGTCTGAAGCTTCTTTTAGACAGAAATTCAAGAAACAAATGCGTACAAGTCCGATAAAATATATAACTAAAGTAAAAATTGAAAAAGCAATACAGCTTTTGGTCAGCAGCGAACTGTCAATTGAAGAAATTTCACATACACTAAGCTTTTATGATACTGCATATTTTTACAAAGTATTTAAAAATATTACAGGGACTCTACCGTCTGCATACAGGCAGCCTTAAGTATATTGCGGAATAAATCCGGCATATAATATGCATAGTATTTTCTTGTCTGAAGAAAACAGGGCTTTTATCAATCGGAGCGTTTAACCCCCGGCGTTATGTAAATGTGCGTTATATATTCATAAAGTATTTTTTTATGCTTCAGTACTTTTTTCTTTATCGTTCAAATATATATGAACGATTTTAATGTTTCTCGTAAAAGACATACGATAAAAATTCTGTAAAGTCTTCTTTGTTTTTAAAATAATCATAAAAAAGCCGCTATGCCTCAGGTATCATCTTGATTTTTGCATCGCGGCTATTATTTTTTATGCTCATTTATTGCTACAGTTTTTTATCTTTATATGAATAAAGTGCTCAAGCATGCATAAAAGTGCCAAAATTCCAAAATAACCACATACAGGATATACAGTTCCTATCAGCTCGCCGAAGCCTAAAAGACTTCCTGCATAAACAAATGCCGAAATTGCAGCCGCTGCTGCAAATCTGCTTACGCGAAATGAAGTTTTTACTGCTATATAATGTACTGCTGCAACGATTGACGATGTCGCAGTTCCAAGCATTCCCAAAAACAAAAGAAAAGCATATATTATCTCTAACAAAGGCGATATTTTACCTGCAACTGCAAGCATTGGAAGCTGTTCGGTGCATGCATCTGGATATAATGACAGCGATACAAAAATACACAGCGCTATAACAAACAGTATGACGCATCCAAGTGCTATTCCCTTATAAACACGCCTTGGCGACAAGACTGTCTTCCCCAAAGGAGCAAGTATCTCCGCTGACGAAAAAAGATTATATGAAACAAATGTCAGCGCGGAAACAGGCCAGCTTCCCAAAAGCGGATTGATCTCGTCAGAAACTGATTCCGCTGCTACGCGAAGATTAGTCACGGGAAAATAAATATATGCCGCCGCGCTTACAGCAACTGTAAAAATCACGAGTAGCGGCACAGTAAGCGAAAAAACGGCGACCATACGTTCATGTCCACCGAGAACAAGTATAAAAACCAAAATACAGAATAGTGCAGACGAGACAATTCTTGAAACTCCAATAGTCTGTTCTGATAAAGCTCCTATGCCGGCAGCCATTATTACGGCGATCCCGGTAAGAAAAAAGATTTCGGCCACTCCTATGAACGCCCTTAAAAATCCTATGGGTTTTCTTATTATCAGAGCCTCACTTTCTCCAAGCCCGCTGATTCCCGCGAGTCTCATTAAAAGCACTCCGAATTCAAAAAGCAAAAGAATTGCGAGAAAAAGTCCAAAAAGTCCCTTCAACCCGAAAGATACAAAAAACTGCCACATTTCCTGCCCGGAAACATATCCTGCGCCGAGAAAACATCCGGCAAAAGTGAAAGCTATTCGGAGCGAATTAAAATTAACCATAAATTCTACCCTCCGTCAATTATGCTTTCAAAGCAAAAAAAGAACTGGCTTTTTCCGCACTATACGTTGAATACACATATTCTTCCGTATTATAGTCGGTTTTTTTACCATATTTTATTATATTAATACCCGGCATGTTTGTCAATCCCCATATGTGTATAAAATTTATATAAATTGTTCAAATACTCGGTTTTTAATCCTACTTTTTTCATATGATTGTCTTGCTTATATATGACCTATTGGTTTTAAAAACAATTTTTTTAAGTTTTTTAGCGTCAAATATTTTTGACATGACTGTGTCTTTTAATCATACTGCAAGAGTATGTTTTTCCAAATAGTACCGTTGCTTTTAGCTGCTTTGTGCAAAATCTTCAATTTCTCAGATATTTTTTATTTAAAATATTATGTTTAGCGTATTGACATGAGATGTAAATAGTTGTATTATTATATTGTATTAGGATGTAAATTTATGATAACTGTTTTTTGTCTGACGTGGGGTGCATGCTTTGGTTAAATTAGTTGTCAGCGATGTCGACGGCACGCTGATTTATAAAGGCTCATATTTGAATACGGCACGTTTCCCTGTCATGCTTAAAAATCTCGGCGATCTTAATATTCCTTTCTGCGTCGCAACCGGCAGGCATTACCGAGAGCTTAAGAAATTGTTTGGAAATTACTGCGACACTATTCTTTGCGTCTGCTGTGACGGAGCTTACGCCGTATTTGCAAACAAGCTCTTATTCGGCATTCCGGTCGGCACCGAGGCTGTGAAAAATTTTTTTGACGCATTTGTCGGGAAAAACATTCCGGTTGAATTCCATTCGCCGGATACAACATATATTTTGGGCGGTTCACCGCTTTTCCATTCAAAAGAAAAATCCCGGCTTTCAGAAATTAAGGTCATAAGTTCGCCTGATGAAGCAGAAGGTGAAATTTTTATGATTTCGGTTTACGGAAACATCTGCACAAACGCAGACTTAAAAAAATTTGCCTTGCCGGGAAATCTGCGTGTTTCCTATTCGTCCGGTAATATTTCCGAGTTTGTAAGCTCAAATGCTTCAAAGTACGGTTCGGTATCAAAAATAGCCAGCAGCTGCGGAATCTCCGAAAAAGACATTTTATTTTTCGGCGACGGGCAAAGCGACGCTGAACTTATAGAAAAGTGCGCCTTATCATATACAACATACTGTGCAGACAGAAAAGTTTTTCGACTGACAGGAAATCATACCCGTGACGTTATAGGCACTTTGATACGGCTTTCTTCGGAATGGAAAAAGCAAAAGCAAAAGCAAAATTGAAAAAACAATTTAGTAAAAAGTAAAGTAAAGAGGCGGATCATGAAAAAATACACAGTTACTGACATCCCTAGAACTGAGAGGATCAAAAAACTTATTGACAACCTGTATGCGAAAATGCCAGTTATTGAAGCTGACAGAGGCATACTTGTCACCGAATCTTACAAAAGCACTGAAAACGAACCTATAATCTCAAGACGTGCGAAAGCTTTCATGCATATATGCAAAAATATTCCGATCACTATACGTGACTTTGAACTTATTGTCGGAAGTGCCACAAAAAATCCGCGCGGATGTCAGGTATTTCCTGAATATTCATTTGAATGGCTTGAAAATGAGTTTGACACTGTTGCTACCCGCACTGCTGATCCTTTTTATATTTCCGATGAAACAAAAGCAACTCTCCATGAAGTGTACAAGTACTGGAAAGGAAAAACGACAAGCGATCTTGCAACATCATATATGTCGCCTGAAACTCTCAAGGCAATAGAACACAATATTTTTACTCCAGGTAATTATTTTTACAACGGCATAGGTCATGTTACTGTAAATTACGGAAAAATCCTTGAAAAAGGTCTTGACGGAATTATCAGCGAGGCAAAGGAAGCTCTTTCGGCTATTTCGCCCGAAGATCCGTCTTACATAAAAAGATCTCAGTTTTTAAATGCAGTTATACTCAGCTGCGAAGCCGCTGAGATATATGCTGCAAGATACGCTGCTCTTGCCCTTGAACTTGCAAAAAAAGAAACCGATTCCGCACGCCGAGGCGAACTTTTAGTCATTGCTTCAAACTGTTCAAGAGTTCCGAAAGAAGGAGCTCGCAGCTTCTACGAAGCTTGCCAATCTTTCTGGTTTATTCAGATGCTTCTGCAGGTCGAATCAAGCGGACACTCAATTTCTCCGGGAAGATTTGATCAATATATGTATCCGTATTTTAAAAACGATTTAGAAGCAGGCAAAATCACCCGCGAAGCAGCTCAGGAACTCATGGACTGCATATGGGTAAAACTTAATGATCTTAATAAAGTCCGCGACGCGGCTTCTGCCGAAGGCTTTGCCGGATACAGTCTTTTCCAGAACCTTATAGCGGGAGGTCAGACAAAAGACGGATTTGACGCGACAAATGATCTTTCATTCATGTGCATACAGGCAACAATGCATGTAAGACTTCCGCAGCCTTCATTTTCTGTGAGGGTCTGGAATGGTACTCCGCATGAATTTATGATAAAAGCGGCAGAGCTTACACGAACCGGCGTAGGTCTTCCGGCATATTACAACGATGAAGTTATTATACCGTCGCTTTTAAGCCGCGGACTTTCTATAGAAGACGCACGCGACTACAATATTATAGGCTGTGTTGAGCCACAGAAATCCGGAAAAACAGACGGCTGGCACGATGCTGCGTTCTACAATATGTGCAGACCTCTTGAGCTTGTTTTCTCAGACGGCTATGATGACGGTGAATTCATAGGAGTTCATACCGGCGACGTAACCAAAATGAAGACCTTTGAGGAATTTTATAACGCATACAAGGCCCAAAACAATTATATGCTTAAGCTTCTTGTAAATGCAGACAACTCAATCGACGTAGCTCACAGTGAACGCTGTCCGCTGCCCTTCCAGTCAAGTATGGTTGAAGACTGTATCGGACGCGGAAAAAGTCTTCAGGAAGGCGGAGCAATTTACAACTTTACAGGTCCTCAGGGCTTCGGCATAGCAAATATGGCAGATTCGCTTTATGCTGTAAAAACACTTGTTTTTGATCAGAAAAAAATTACAATGTACGAGTTGAAAGACGCCATCGATCACAATTTCGGAGAAGATATTCCCGACAAAATCGCCGAAGCAAAAACTCAAAAAGAAATCAAGAAAATTGCAGATTCCGGAAAAACAATCACTGATTCCATGATAATGGAAACATACAAAAAGATAAAAACTTCAGGAATGCAGCCATATCAGCGTGCAAAATACCGCAAAGTGCGCGAACTTATAGACTCTATACCGAAATTTGGAAACGATATTCCCGAGATTGACGCGTTCGCACGGGATGTAGCATATACATATACCCGTCCGCTTGAAAAATTCCGCAATCCCAGAGGAGGCATTTTCCAGGCAGGTCTTTACCCTGTTTCGGCAAATGTTCCGCTCGGAGCGCAGACCGGAGCAACTCCTGACGGCAGACTTGCATATACTCCCGTCGCAGACGGCGTTTCACCGTCTGCCGGAAAAGATGTTCACGGTCCGACATCAAGCGCCAATTCTGTTTCAAAACTTGACCATGGAATAGCTTCAAACGGTACCTTATTCAACATGAAATTTCACCCGTCTGCTCTTGAAGGACGTTCTGGACTTGAAAGTTTTGTTGCTCTTATCCGTGCGTATTTTGATCAGAAAGGCAGTCATATGCAGTTTAATGTAGTAAGCCGCGAAACTTTGCGAGACGCGCAGGCTCATCCTGAAAACTATAAATCGCTTGTAGTAAGGGTGGCCGGATACAGCGCTCTCTTTACCACGCTTTCCAAATCCCTTCAGGACGATATAATAAACCGTACTGAGCAAATGAGTTTTTAATAAAAGCTGAAAAATGTCGGATGGTAACAAATGATAGAACAATTTGAAAACGTAACCGGAAGAATTTTTGATATACAGAAATTTTCAGTGCATGACGGTCCGGGCATAAGAACAATAGTGTTTTTAAAAGGCTGTTATCTCAGATGCCGCTGGTGCTGTAATCCTGAATCGCAGGAATATCATATAGAAAAAATGATCCGTAACGGAAAAGAAGTAACTGTCGGCAGAGACGTTACGGTAGGCGAAGTTATGGAAGATATCCTGAAAGATGTTCCCTATTACCGACGTTCCGGCGGAGGTGTAACTCTTTCAGGCGGCGAAGCTTTAGCTCAGCCTGATTTCGCAGTAGCTCTGCTTTCCGCATGCAAGGAGTACGGGCTAAACACTGCAATCGAAACAACCGGATTTGCCGATTTTTCTGTGATAGAAAGATATATTCCCGTATGCGATCTGTTCCTTATGGATATAAAACATACTGACAGCGCAAAACATAAAGAATTTACAACCCAACCCAATGAAATTATTCTCGAAAATGCTGTTAAAATAGCTCATAAAGCAAAAAAACTTATAATCAGAGTACCGGTAATTCCCACATTCAACGATACTCCGGAAGAGATAAGTTCTATCGCAAATTTTGCAAAATCTTTAGGAACGGTAACAGAACTGCATCTGCTTCCATATCACCGTCTCGGTTATGATAAGTATGTAGGATTATCAAGGGAATACAAAATGGGAGATATTCCGGTTCCTTCCAAGGAACATATGGAAATACTGCGATCCGCAGCTATGGCTTCCGGACTTGATATAATAATAGGCGGATAATTTACACGTATATAAAGATATTAGTTTAAATTCTACTATGATTTATAATGAATATTGAGGTACTATGAATACTGGAAATATTGAAAAAATACTTGCTGCGAGTTCTCATTCCGGTGAAGACAAGCTTCGTATAATTCAGGAACTTGTTCCCGGTAAGCAAATAACACTTGCACATATAATCGCCAATCCGGACAGTGATCTTTACAGAAAGCTGGGACTTGATCCTCGGATTGATTATTCTCACTCAGCTATCGGAGTTTTGACAGTCAGCCCAAGTGAAACCACAATAATCGCCGCTGATATCTGTATGAAAGCAGCAGAAATTGATCTTGGATTTGTAGACCGTTTCAGCGGCACTCTTGTAATAACCGGGACTATTTCAGACGTAGAAGCTGCCTTTCGCGCTGCTACAGAATACGCCGAACAAAAACTCGGTTTTACCGTATGTGAAGTTACACGCACGTAGTTTATGAAAAAACTTATACTAATTGGTAGAAGCGAAAGCGGTAAAACAACCCTTATGCAGGCTCTTCGTGGCGAAGAAATTCACTATGCAAAAACTCAATCAGTTAATTACTCCGACATTCTTATAGATACTCCCGGAGAATACCTTCAGTCAAAAAATCTCGGAGGTGCACTTGCAGTTTACTCATATGAGGCAGACGTCGTAGGACTTTTAATAAGCGCTACAGAACCGTATTCCCTGTTCAGCCCGAATATTGTCTCACTTGCTACAAGAGAAGTAATAGGTATAGTAACAAAAATAGATCTTCCTAATGCTAATGTGCCGCTTGCAGACAGATGGCTTAAAATTGCAGGTTGCAAAAAAATTTTTCATGTCGATTCCACACATTCATACGGTGTTTCGGAAATACTCGACTACTTAATACAACGCTGAAGAATCTTTCAGCATAAAAATTCAGTAAGCACGGCGAAAGCCCACTTAAAATAAATGAAAGTCCATAAATACTATAAAAAGGAGATTTAAAAATGGCTTCAGAGTACGCAATTAAAGTTCAAATGTGCGAAATCGGAAAAAGAATCTATGACCGCGGTATGGTAGCGTCAAATGACGGTAACATTTCAGTCAAAATAGGCGAAGATACTTTTCTTTGCACTCCTACAGGTGTATCAAAAGGCTTTATGACCCCGGAATACATCTGTAAAGTTAACGCAAAAGGTGAAGTTATTGAAGCAAGCGAAGGTTTTCGTCCTTCTTCTGAAATAAAAATGCATATGCGTGTTTACAAGGAAAGACCTGATGTTAAATCGGTTGTTCATGCTCATCCTATGTACGCTACCGGTTTTGCAATAGCCGGAATCCCTCTTACAGCGCAGATTATGCCTGAGGCTGTAATTGCTCTCGGATGTGTTCCGATCGCCGAATACGGCTGTCCTTCCACAGAAGAAATTCCGGATGCAGTGTCAAAATACCTTCAGCACTACGACGCTGTGCTTCTTGCCAACCACGGTGCTCTCGCATTTTCTGACTCGCTCCTCAACGCATATCACAAAATGGAATCAGTTGAATTCTACGCTCAGCTGCTCTTTATTTCAACTATGCTCGGCGGACCGAAAGAATTGACCGACGAACAGGTTCAGCAGCTTTATGAAATCCGCCGTAAATTCGGCATGAAAGGCAAACATCCGGCAGATCTTTGTCCTAACATAGCGGCAGGAAAACCGAGATGTCCAAATTGTGACGGCAGCTGTTCAACTTCAACGTCAGCTTCAAAGGACTCTGATGTTATCGCTGAAATTACAAAAAGAGTTCTCGCACAACTCGGTAAATAATTTCTTATAAAACTGTTATGCGGAATAATGATATTATAAAAATTGCTGACAAAGTAGCCTCGGAAATGAAATGCTTAAAGGCTGTTGCTTCTTATGACACAATAACTCTTGCGCTTGCAAAACGTATTGCATCACGAATTGAGAAAAAAGCATCTGAAATGGGTGTCCGCGCAGTTATTGCAATATGCAGTGTCGGTGCCCGCCCTGTTCTTACAGAATGCATGGACGATTCATATATTGCAAGTTATGATGTGGCAGAAGGCAAAGCTTTTACATCAGTTTCTCTTAAAATGTCAACAATTAAGCTTAAAACTCTTTCTCAGCCTCACGGACCGCTGTACGGTATACAAAACACGAATAACGGCAAAATCGTTATTTTCGGAGGCGGAGAACCGCTCATTCTTGAAGGTAAAATAATAGGCGGCCTGGGAGTAAGCGGAGGAAGTGAAGAACAGGATACGGCTCTTGCCTCATATGGAGCTTCGTGTCTTGCAGAAGAAGCACATAAATGCTTATAATGGAGTGTTAATTAATATGGATTACAATAAGGATAATATTGAAGAAATTGTAAAAAAAGTTCTTGAGGGTATGCGCGGTACATCTGAGCCGGCTTCGCCTGCACCGGTTGCCGCAAAAAGCGCATCATCCGGTAAAATTCCTTCAACAGCACGTGTCGCAATGCTAACCGGTATAGAAAAGTTCGAAATCAAGAATTTTCCGATTCCAGAAGTAGGCGACGACGATATTCTCGTAAAAGTGGAAGGCTGCGGAGTTTGCGGAACCGACGCTCATGAATACAAAAGAGATCCCTTCGGACTTATTCCCGTCGCCCTTGGTCACGAGGGTACAGGCGAAATAGTGAAGATGGGTAAAAATGTCAGCAAAGACAGTGCCGGCAAGCCTCTTGCTGTAGGTGATAAGGTCGTTACCTGCATGATCTTTAAAGACAATCCCGACATCACAATGTTTGATTTAAATAAGCAAAATGTAGGAGGCGCAGATGTCTACGGTTTGCTTCCTGACGATGATGTTCATCTCAACGGATGGTTTTCAGATTATATTTTAGTCAGAGGCGGATCTACCATTTTTAATGTAAGCGACCTTGATCTTGATTCGCGCATACTTATCGAACCCTGCGCAGTTTTAGTACACGCTGTAGAACGTGCAAAAACTACAGGTATACTTCGCTTTAACAGCAGAGTTGCAGTTCAGGGCTGCGGTCCTATCGGACTTATTTGCATTGCTGTTTTACGTACAATGGGCATTGAAAATATCGTTGCAGTAGACGGAAACGAAAAACGTCTTGCTTTTGCTCAGCGCATGGGTGCGACAAAAACGGTAAATTTTGCGGAATACAAAGGTATCGACGCGCTTTCCGGCGCAGTAAAAGATGCATTCGGAGGATATCTCGCCGACTTTGCTTTCCAATGTACAGGAAATCCCGTAGCGCACGCCAATATCTATAAATTTATCCGTAACGGCGGAGGTCTGTGCGAACTCGGATTCTTTATCAACGGCGGCGATGCGACTATCAACCCGCACTTTGATATTTGCTCAAAAGAAATTACTATTGTCGGATCATGGGTATATACTCTCAGAGATTACGCGACAACTTTTGATTTCTTAAAAAGAGCAAATGCAATAGGTCTTCCTATAAAAGAACTTATTACGCATAAATTCCCGCTTGAACAGATAAATGACGCCTTCGTTACAAATGTAAAGATGGAAGGTCTTAAGATTGCGGTCGTCAATAAATAATCTTACATAAACATACATGTACCGAAAGGATTATGAAAGATGGCAGACGCAGTAGGCATAATAGAGGTTTACGGTCTTGTGGCAGCTTTCGCTGCGCTTGACGCAGGATGCAAAGCCGCAAATGTTACCGCAGAAACCTTTGATAAAAACAAGCCGAAAAATCCCGATAAGCTGAAGGTTCCGCTTATTGTAGCCGTAAAATTTAGAGGCAGTGTCGAGGCTGTAAAGGCAGCAGTTGAAGCTGCTGAAACCGCGGCTAACGGAGTTTCGGGAGTAGTAACAAAACACATTATAGCGCGTCCTGAACATGATACAGAAAACATGTTAAAATTATCAGGACTTGACAAAAAATAAAAAAATTATTTCTTAAATTTAAGGAGGATCCCCAAAATGGCACAGGAAGCATTAGGAATGATCGAAACAAGAGGACTTGTCGCTGCTATCGAAGCAGCTGACGCTATGGTAAAATCCGCTGAAGTTACTCTTATCGGTACCGAAAAGATCGGTTCCGGACTCGTAAGCGTTATGGTTCGCGGAGATGTCGGAGCAGTAAAGGCAGCAGTTGAGGCAGGAAGTCAGGCAGCTTCCACACTCGGAGAGCTTATAGCTACACATGTAATTCCGAGACCTCATGCTGACGTTGAAAAAATTCTTCCCAAATTCTAATTTTCCGATAAATAAAAAAGGAACGGATAAAATCATATGAAATCTTTGGGACTTGTCGAAGTTTCAGGCGTTGTGGCTGCGGTTGACGCTCTCGATATAATGTGCAAAAGCTCAAATGTGTCTTTTGTTACATGGGAGAGAAAACTTGGAGGAAGACTCGTCACTATAATAGTGACCGGAGATGTGTCAGATGTGACTGAAGCGGTAGAATGTGTAAAGAGAAATTGTATTTCCCCTCCATGTGCGTCATTCGTTATCGCCAATCCTCATGAAGAAACCGTCCGAATCGTTCAGCTCTCGGCGTCAAGGCTGAAAAAGAACTGATTAACAAGAGGTAAATTTCATGGCTGAAAAGAATGAAAAATCCGAGTCAAAAAAAACCACAGGAAGTTCCGCTGACTCTCAGCGTACAACTTCCAGAACAAAAAAATCAACTGTTAATATTAACACAAAAAATAATAATATCAATTCTACTGAAAATAGTCTAACGGAGGTAAAAGTTATGACACAGCAGGCTTTAGGAATGATTGAAACAAGAGGACTCGTTGCTGCTATAGAGGCGGCTGATGCTATGCTTAAAGCGGCAAACGTTGAACTTGTCGGCACCGAAAAAATCGGTTCCGGACTCGTAAGCGTTATGGTTCGCGGAGATGTCGGCGCTGTAAAAGCTGCAGTTGAAGCCGGTTCTTCTTCCGCTGAGCGTCTCGGAGAAGTTATAGCTACTCATGTAATCCCCAGACCTCATGCCGATGTTGAAAAAATTCTTCCCATACTTAAATAATTAAATATTAATTAAAAAAGAAGTATTTTTTCACAAACTGCAGACGTCCGTCAATTTTAAATTAGGTATCTTTTCGGGACAATTACCTTGCTTAACTAAGGTTTTGTCCCGGCGGCCGGCTGCATTTAAAACAATTAACTCCCGGCAGGGCAAGATCCCTCCGGAAAAAAGGTGAGTTTATGATAATTGGCAAAGTCGTCGGAAAGGTTGTTTCTACACGGAAAAATGAGGCCCTTGTCGGCTGTAAGTTTCTTGTAGTGGAGATCCTCTCCTCAATGACGAATGATAAATCAAAAATGGTAGCCGTCGACAATGTCGGCGCGGGTATCGGCGACATTGTATTGGTAGCACAGGGCAGTGCCGCGCGACTCACATGCGGAGACGGTACAACACCGATTGACGCGGCAGTCGTGGGTATTGTTGACGACGGCACCGGACTGGAGTAATTAATAATTATGGTATTGACAGAACTTGTTGAAATAATGAAGAAAAACGGTGTTGCCGGAGCTGGCGGAGCCGGATTTCCTTCTTACGCAAAGCTTGATAAGCGTGCGGACACCATAATCTTAAACTGTGCTGAATGTGAACCTTTATTAAAGCTACACAGACAAGTGCTTGAAAAATATGCTTTTGAAATTCTTTCAACTCTAAATGAAATCGCAGAAGCAGTTGAAGCCGAGCACATAATTATAGCGATAAAGGCAGCTTACAAAGGCGCAGTAGACGCCGTAAAGGCAAATCTTGACAGATTTCCGAAAGCTTCTATCGGCATTTTGCCGGAAGTTTATCCTGCCGGAGACGAAGTCATTACGATTTATGAAACGACCAAACGCGTAGTAGCTCCGGGAGCTCTTCCCATTACTGTAGGAGTTACTGTTTTCAATGTTGAAACTATTCTTAATGTCTACAAGGCAATACATAACGCCGAACCGGTAATAACTAAATATATAACAATTGCCGGTGAAGTTAAAAATCCGATAACACTTAAGGCTCCTCTCGGAATGACATATGCCGAACTTATTGAGCTTGCAGGCGGAACAACGGTTTCGGACTATGCCCTTATTGGCGGCGGTCCTATGACAGGAAAAGTAGTTTCTCCGACAGATGTAGTTACAAAAACATCAAATGCGGTTCTTGTGCTTCCGGAAAATCATCCGTTGATTTCAAAGAAGCTTGCAAAGATTCAGATAGACATGAAACGTGCCATGGCAGCCTGCTGCCAATGCAGAATGTGTACCGATCTTTGCTCAAGACATCTTTTAGGGCATCCGATACAGCCTCATGCTTTTATGCGCTCGGCAACAAGCGGTGTAACGAAAGATGTAGGACCTTTTATAAATACCATGTTCTGCTCGCAGTGCGGAATATGCGAACTTTATGCCTGCGGACAAAACCTTTCGCCGAGAACTCTTATCGGTGAATATAAGGCAGGTCTGCGCAAAGCCGGCGTAAAAATTGATCCGGCTGATATCAAATTTGAACAGGTCAATCCTCAAAGAGAACAGAGACTTGTTCCAATGCACCGTCTTACGGCAAGGCTCGGACTTACAAGATATGATGTCCCCGCTCCCCTTCAAGACGAGACTATAAAAGCTTCAAAAGTTAAAATAATGCTAAGCCAATCTATCGGAGTACCGGCATCCGCTGCAGTAAAAAAAGGAGACAAAGTCTCTGCCGGTCAAATAATTGGAGAAGCTGCCGAAGGCAAGCTGTCTATGCCGATACATGCTTCAATCTCAGGAAAAGTTGCTGAGGTGAATGATAAGTTTATTATTATTGAAGCATAATGCAGCGTTTATATTTTTGTGATGGGCGCTTGGCTCGCCTTATCGCAAATTCGGTTTTTTGCCCCACAAAAATTCCGGATTTTCAGATGTGTGGGGAGAAAGGAAACTTTTCATCACGTTTTTCGGTGATGAAAAATCACGGTTACTATCAATGAGTAAAGCAATCGGAATGGTTGAACTTCAAACTGTTTCCGCCGGAATACAAAGTGCCGATATGATGCTTAAAACCGCTGAGGTGGAAGTGATTGAAAGCCAGCCTGTCTGTCCGGGCAAATACATTGTAATAATTACCGGAGAACTCAGCGCAGTAAAAGCGTCTGTCGATTCTGTAGTTGCAAGATTTGATTCCAAAATAATGGGCAGTTTCGTGCTCGGCAATCCGCATGAGTCTATTTTCCCGGCTCTTTACGGAGCAACTAAAGTCGAAGATGTAAAAGCTCTCGGTGTTCTTGAAACTTTTAATGCCGCTGATATTATTACGGCAGCTGACGCCGCTGCTAAAACTTCTCTCGTAGACCTTATAGAACTCCGTGTCGCACGCGGTATGTGCGGAAAGTCATATATGCTCATAACCGGTGATGTCGCTGCTGTTTCCGCCGCTATAGAAAAGGCACAGCAGGAAGTAAGCGAAAACGGTATGCTGCTTGACAGCTCCATAATTCCTAACCCGGATAAACGTCTTTGGGAATCTATTCTTTGATTTTCATTGCAGTTTTTTATGACGCTACAATAAAATAAGAGGAAAATAAAGTAAAATGAACACTTTCTGTCTTCCTACAAGCGTATATTTTGATGAAAATGCCCTCGACAAGCTTAAGGAATATAAAAACCTGAATGCCGTTATTTTTACAGATCCATTTATGGTTAAAAGCGGAACCGCAAACCGCATAGCTGAAAAATTATCGTCTTGCTCAAATGTTTCGGTTTTCGGCGAAGTTCAGCCGGATCCTCCTATAGAGCTTATTGCTAAGGGTCTTGATTTTCTGATAAATGCAAACGCTGACATAGTAGTAGCTCTCGGCGGCGGGTCGTCTATAGACGCAGCCAAAGCCGTGATACTTATGGCTAAACGCTCAGGCAAAAAACAAAATATTAAGCTTATCGCCGTTCCTACAACAAGCGGAACGGGTTCGGAAGTAACTCAATTTGCCGTAATAACAGACAAGTCCGCCGGGGTAAAATATCCTCTCGTACATGAGGATCTGCAGCCTGATGTTGCAATTCTCGATCCGGAGCTTGTACGCACGGCTCCGCCTTCAATAACCGCGGATACCGGATTTGATGTTATGACACATGCGCTTGAAGCCTATATTTCTACTTCTGCAAACGAGTTCTCCGATGCGCTTGCCGAAAAGGCTCTTGAACTTGCTTTTAAATATCTTCCACAGGCTTACAAAGACGGCAATGATCTTTATGCGCGTGATAAAATGCACAAAGCTTCATGTCTTGCCGGAATGTCGTTTAATATTGTAAGTCTCGGTGTAAATCACGGTATCGCTCATGCACTTGGAGCAAAATTTCACATTCCTCATGGCAGAGCAAACGCTATGCTCTTGCCTCATGTTATGAGATACAATGCAGATCTTCCGGCAGCTTTTGTTTCAGGTAATACAAATTATACAAAAGCCGCCGTAAAACTTGCAAAAATCGCCGGTATAGCCGGAATAAAATCTGCTAACATTAAGCTTGCGGTAAATTCTTTATGCGATTATATCGCTGCGATGGAACGCAGCTGCGGAATTCCTGAAACTCTTGCCAAAGCGGGAGTATCAAAGGATGATTATGAAGCAAACAAAGAATCAATAATAACAAGCGCTCTTAATGACGCTTGTACCGCTGCAAATCCGAGAAAAATAACACGTGACAGTGTTAATGAAATACTTTCGTTTATCGACAGATTTTAATTGTAAGTTAACTACAAACATAATTTTATGACCTGCGGTAAAAACGGCAGGTCATAAAATTATGTTAAAATTTAATGTGCGCTTCGATAAAATGAAGGTATATTACTCAAAAGGAATTTATTACAATATGGGAATACTTGAAATATTTTTCACCGGCATCGGTCTTTCGATGGATGCGCTTGCCGTATCCGTATGCAAGGGACTTTCAATAAAAAAACTCCGTTTCAATACCGCTTTTATGATTGCGTTCTTTTTCGGAATTTTTCAGGCTGCAATGCCGCTTATAGGCTGGCTTTTGGGAATACGCTTTAAGCAATATATAGAAACGTTTGATCATTGGATAGCTTTTGGTCTTCTGTTATTCATAGGCGGTAAAATGCTTGCAGATTCCTTTAAAAATGATGATCCTGAAGTATCCAAAACAAATTCCTGCAATGAGAGCAAAATCAACATAAAAGAGCTTACCGTTCTCGCGGTCGCTACAAGCATAGATGCTCTTGCAGTAGGTATAGCAATGGCATGTCTTGAAGGCGGTATAAATATTTTTGCAGCAATATCCGTCATCGGCGTCACAACTTTTGTCCTTTGTCTTATAGGTGTTTTTGCCGGAAATAGATTCGGCAATCATCTTGAGAAAAATGCATCTATTGCCGGGGGAACAATCCTTATACTTATAGGTATGAAAATCCTTCTTGAGCATCTCGGCATACTAGACAGATTTTTTAACTGGCTTACAAAAATATTTTAAAGGGCGGTAATTAAAATGAAGAATACTTCTTTGTGCTATATCGAAAAAAACGGAAAATATCTAATGCTACACCGCACAAAAAAAGAAAACGATGAAAATCGCGACAAATGGATAGGTATCGGTGGAAAATTCGAAGACGGCGAAAGTCCAGAAGAATGTATGCTACGTGAAGTTTATGAGGAAACAGGCCTTAAAATAACTGATTACAAATTCAGAGCCGTCATAACATTTGTAAATGATATTTATCAAACTGAATATATGCATTTGTTTACTGCAAGCGGTTTCACGGGAAATATTTCCGAGTGTAGTGAAGGCGAACTTGAGTGGGTAGAAAAGGAAAAACTTTATGATCTTGCATTATGGGAAGGTGATAAAATCTTTCTTCGTCTTATATCAGATAACAATCACCCGTTTTTTTCTCTTAAACTTGTATACAGTAAAGACAAATTGAAGGATGCAATACTTAACGGCAAAAAAATTTTAAAAAATAAAATTTAAATACTTGAAAAATCAAATATTATGTGATATACTTATAAAAATCAATAGAATATTTATAAATCTTGATTTAAACACGATGAAAAAGAGCGCCGCGTTCACGGCAGATATTTAAAGAGAGGATTCGGTCGGTGAAAGAATCTTATCTGAGAACGTCAGGCTTTTCGCTTTGGAGTGGTGCGGATGAATTATTAAATAAAGTAGTCCGCAACGGTATGCCACGTTACGGCAATAAAGCTTTGTTGAGCTTAAAGTGTGCCTTTTAAGGCAAATCAGGGTGGTACCGCGGCATAATGTCATAATGTCGTCCCTATGGTTATTTATCCATGGGGTTTTTTTGTTTTTCCGTGACTTAACACTGAAAAAAATAGGCAAAAATAAAATATATTATCATAAAAAGGAGTTACATCATGAAAGAAAAGCTTCATGCGCTATATGCCAAAGCAATGGAAGAAGTTGCTTCATTGAACACATCAGATGAACAAATTTCAAAAAGCCTTGAAGATTTTAAAGTAAAGTATCTTGGCAAAAAAAGCGAACTTGTATCTATAATGAAGGAAATGGGTTCGTTATCAAAGGAAGAGCGCCCTATAATGGGACAGCTTGCAAATGATGTCAGAAGTAAAATTGAAAAAGCATACGGCGAAGCTAAAGAAAAAGTGTCAAAACTTGAACTTGCAGCAAAGCTTCAGGCTGAAACGATCGACGTTACTCTTCCCGGAAAATGCATAGCACCCGGTAAAGCTCATCCTATAAGCGCCGTTCAGAGCGAAATAGAAGATATTTTTATAGGTCTTGGTTTTGAAATTGTAGACGGACCGGAAGTTGAATACGATTATTATAATTTTACTGCCCTTAATATTCCTCCGGAGCACCCTGCAAGAGACACTCAGGATACTTTCTATATAAATTCTAATGTTCTTTTGCGCACTCAGACATCGTCTGTACAAATCCATGTAATGGAAAATAAAAAGCCTCCTATCCGTGTTATCTCTCCGGGAAGAGTTTATCGTTCTGACGCGATAGACGCTACTCACTCACCTATGTTTCATCAGGTAGAAGGCCTTGTCGTCGATAAAGGTATTACTATGGGAGATCTGAAAGGTACACTTGAACTGTTTTCTCAAAATATGTTTGGAGAAAATACAAAAATACGTTTTCGTCCTCATCATTTTCCTTTCACAGAACCGTCTGCTGAAGTCGATGTTTCATGTTTTGCCTGCGGCGGAAAAGGCTGCCGCCTGTGCAAAGGAGAAGGCTGGATAGAAATTCTCGGGGCCGGTATGGTTCATCCAGACGTTTTAAAAAGATGCGGTATCGATCCTGAAGAATATTCGGGCTTTGCCTTCGGTATGGGTATTGAGCGTATTGTTATGAAAAAATACAATATTGATGATATGCGTTTGCTTTATGAAAACGATATTCGTTTTCTGTCACAGTTTTAAGGAGGTGTAACTTATATGGTTTTATCTATGAATTGGCTTTCTGATTATGTAAAAATAAACGCATCTCCAAAAGAATTCTCAGACCGTATGACAGATACAGGTTCAAAAGTTGAAGGTTTTGAAGTTCTCGGAGAAAAAATTAAAAATGTTGTCGTAGGAAAAATTCTTTCGATCGAGAAACATCCAGACTCTGATCACCTTCTTATATGTCAGATAGATGAAGGTACGGGAGACTCCGTTCAGATTATTACAGGAGCTCACAATATTTCTGTAGGTGATCTTGTGCCTGTTGCAAAACATGATTCATATCTCCCTGACGGAACTCATATCAAATCCGGAAAGCTCAGAGGGCTGCCTTCTAACGGAATGTTATGTTCTTTAGGTGAGCTTGGACTTACAAGTCATGATTTCCCTTATGCGCAGGAAGATGGAATTTTTATTCTCCAGGAAGACTGTAAACCGGGTGACGATATACGCGATGTACTCGATCTCAACGATATTGTCGTCGAATTTGAAATAACTCCCAACCGCCCCGACTGTCTTTCTGTTATTGGTCTTGCAAGAGAAGCGGCAGCCTCTTATAATGTTCCCATGACTCTTTCAAAACCAAGAGTAAAAAATGTATCGAAAGACAATATAAATGATTATCTTTCAGTTGAGGTAAAAGATAACGATCTTTGTCCAAGATATACTGCAAGAATGGTAAAAAATATTAAAATAAAGCCGTCTCCCAAGTGGCTTCGTACACGCCTGCGTAACAGCGGAGTACGTCCCATAAATAATATTGTCGACATAACAAACTATGTTTGCTTAGAATACGGTCAGCCTATGCATGCCTTTGACTATGAGTATCTCAAAGGCGGGAAAATAATAGTACGCCGCGCTGAAAAAGGCGAAAAAATAACAACGCTTGATGACATTGAAAGAAATTTAAGTGAAAAAATGCTTGTTATTTCCGACGCTGAAAAAGCTGTTGCCATTGCCGGAGTAATGGGCGGTCAAAACAGTGAAATCAACAACGATACAAAAACTATAGTTTTTGAAAGCGCAAATTTTTACGGTCCGTCAGTAAGAACAACCTCGCGCAGTATAGGCTTAAGAACTGAGGCAAGCGGAAGATATGAAAAAGGACTCGATCCGGAAAATACACTACCCGCTGTTGAAAGAGCATGCGAACTTATCGAGCTCTTGGATGCCGGAGAAGTTGTAGACGGAATAATTGACGTTTATGGGAAAAAGGCTGTTCAGGCAGAAATTGACTTTGAGCCTGAAAAAATAAACCGTTTTCTCGGAACTGAAATTCCTGAAAAGTTTATGCTTGATACTTTTAAAATGCTGGATATTGAATATAAAAACGGGAAACTTTATCCCCCGTCATTCAGAGCTGATTTGCTCTGTATGCAGGATATTGCCGAAGAAGTTGTGAGAATATACGGATATAATGCTATCAAATCATCTAAATTTGTAGCTGAATCTCTTGTAGGAAGGCGCAATGACAGGCAAAAATATCTTGCTGATATAAATAGACTGCTTAGGGGCCTTGGTCTTTATGAAATACAGACATATTCGTTTATAAGTCCTAAATATTATGAAAAGATAAATCTGCCGGAAGAAAAACGCCGCTCTGTTATCATCTCAAATCCCTTGGGTGAGGATACAAGCGTTATGAGAACAACTGCTCTTCCGGGTATGCTTGAAGCACTTTCCACAAACCGAAGAAAAAGAATAAGTTCATGCGGACTTTACGAAATGGCAAAGATTTATATTCCTAAGGAAGAAGATTCCCTGGCAGAAGAACGCATATCCACAACAATAGTTTTTTATGGCTCAGGAGACTTCTATACGATAAAAGGGTATATAGAAGAACTGCTTGCTATGTCAGGAATAAAAAAATACAATGTTTCGGCAGAAAAAAATAATCCGTCTTATCATCCCGGAAGATGCGCTGCTTTTTCGGTTAACGACAAGGTAATTGCAATAATAGGTCAATTACATCCATCTGTAATGGGAAATTATGATTTCGACTGCCCCGTCTATGCTGCAGAAATAGATACTGAATATCTTATAACTGCAAAAAATACCGTACGCGAATATAAGCCGCTTCCTAAATTTCCTGCTATAACAAGAGATCTGTCTTTAGTTTGCGAAAAATCTCTTGAAGCTGGTACTATTCAAAAAGCTATATCAAAATATGCCGGAAATCTTCTTGAATCAGTTTCTGTATTCGATGTGTATACGGATGCAAAACTTGGCGAAAATAAGAAAAGTATTGCTTACAGTCTTGCTCTGCGCTCACCCGATAAGACACTTTCAGATGAAGAAGGCGACAATGTAGTTGAAAAGATTCTTAAAGGTCTTGAAAAAGACTTTGATATTAAACTTAGAAGCTGATAAGTTTAAATTATATCATTATATCTGAAAATTACTGCGGAAATAACTGTTTGCTGACGTTTTTCCGCAGTATATTTCTTTTTATTCATAATAAAATTAAAAAATTATTGATTTTTAATAAAATACTATTGCATTTATTGGGTAAATATATTATCATATATATATTAAGCAGGAGAATGGAGTGATATTATGCAATTATCTAAAAAGAATAAAACTATTACTTTTTCTACAGCAAAACTGGAAAAAGAAATGGAAATGAAAAGTATTCTTACCAGTGTTTACGATTCTCTTAAAGAAAAGGGGTATGATCCTATAAATCAAATTGTAGGTTATATACTTTCGGAAGATCCAACCTATATTACCAATTATAATAATGCACGCGCTCTTATACGCAAGATAGACCGTGACGAGCTTATGCGCGCGCTTGTAAGCTATTATTTGCAATGATTTCCTGATTTTTGCAAAAAAACCGATATCACTCTTTATTTTCTTTCATATTTGCTCGGAGGTCATAATACATATGGAACAAAATATTTTAACATACAAAGGTCAGCCTTTGGCGCGCTGCGGTAATAAAATATACTACGGTGATCCGTCACAAAAGGCAATACTTGTCTTGACTATACTTGAATCAAAAACCCAAAACGGTGATGATGTTCCTTCAAGAGTTCTGATTCAGATACAAAGCACCGATCCGGCTCTTGAGCTAAGTCCTAAAAAAATTATAAAAGAAGCAGAAAAATCTACTCTTTCTGATGCAATAGAGATTGGAACAATCTGGCTTCAGAGAGAATTAAAATAAATCATACTAAATTCCTGCGAATTTTCTTTGCAGGAATTTTTAATAAATATTATTGGAGGCAACAATGAAAAACAAAAAAAATAATTCTAACACCCCTTTTTTTCTTATTATAATGATTCCCCTTTTACTCGTTCTTATTTTCGCTTTGGTTGCCGCTTCAAAATCAGGAGGATTGTACGAAGTCTCAGACAACAATTCAGATATTACGGATATTGACTCACAGAAAAATCAAAATTTAGATGAAACAAAGCATTCCGGACAAAATAAAATAGATAATGAAGTAATCCCTGAACCTAAGAAGGAATACAGAAACATAACTTTTGCTGCTGCCGGTGATATACTCGTTCATACGAACGTATACAAATATGCGTCACAACTTGCACAAGGTACGGATGCCGAATATGATTTTAAACCAATGTTTGCAAATATAAAAGAAATAATATCGTCGGCAGATCTCGCATATGTTAATCAGGAAACCCCCTGTGCAGGTAAAGAGCGCGGATATTCCGGATATCCGACCTTTAACACTCCCGACGAAATAGCCGACGCCGTGCTGGATACCGGTTTTGATATAGTAAATATAGCAAACAACCACATGTTAGATAAAGGAGAGAGCGGTCTTGCACGCAACATAGACTTTTGGAGCTCTAAAGATATAACTCTCCTCGGCGGATTTAAAAATGAAGAAGATTATAATACAATAAGAATAGTTGAACAAGACGGTGTTAAAATAGCTTTTCTTTCTTACACATACGGCACAAACTATCTTGTGCTTCCTGCCTCAAGCGAATATGTAATTCCTTATGAGAACGCAGATGAAATCGACAGGCAGACTAAGGAAGCGCGCGAGCTTGCGGATGTCGTCATAGTTTCAATGCACTGGGGAAATGAAGACAATTTTACCCCAAGTGAAAATCAGAAAAATCTTGCCCAGCTTATGGCAAACAACGGCGTTGACGTAATACTCGGAATGCACCCTCATGTTCTTCAGCCTATTGAATGGATTGATCGTCCCGACGGAGGCAAAACTTTATGCGTATATTCTTTAGGAAATCTCATATCTACAATGATGTACGGAAGAAATATGTTAGGCGGAATCGTCACATTTGAAATAAATGAGACCGACAACGGATTTTTAATTGAAAATGTCGAGCTTATACCAACCATGACATATTATCAAAGCGGTTTTTCTTCGCCCACTATTTATCTCTATAAAGATTTCACACCGGAAATGCAGGCAAATCATGGTGCGCACCGCTATGACAGCTATATGTCGCAAAGCTATCTTGACAATATTATAAAGACCACTATTGACAGACAGTTTATAAAAGACAGCTTTTATGACACGATATACGGGGAAACAAATACTTCAGTCAATACTGACTCTACAAACTCAAGCGCAGCGTGATTTTACGGCGGTAATTGCAGATGAGACAGCTTACTGTAGGTAAAAACGACGCGGGGCAACGGGCAGATAAATTTCTTTCAAAAGCTCTCGTAAATCTTCCGTCTTCTCTTTTATATAAGTTTCTAAGAAAAAAATGCATAAAACTAAATGGAAAAAAATGCGAAGCTAATACCATATTAAAAGACGGAGATATTTTTTCTCTTTATATAAGTGATGAATTTTTCCCGCTGAAATCAATTGAAGAAAACTCAAAATATCAAGCGGCTTATCTTGATCTTACTCCGGAAAAAGATATAGCTTATGAAGATGAAAATATATTAGTTTTGGATAAAAAATCCGGAATAACTGTACATCCCGGTTATGACGGAGAAAAGATGCCGAAATCCGGAAATGATATATATTTAATTGATCTTATTCTCGGCTATCTTTATAAGAAAAAAGAGTATGTTCCGGAAGAAGAAAACAGCTTTTGTCCGGCCTTGTGCAACAGACTTGACAGAAATACCGCAGGTCTTATAATATGCGCGAAAAATGCCGAAGCTCTGCGTATAATGAACCAGAAAATAAAAGACCGAGAACTTAAAAAGCTGTATTACTGCGAAGTTTGTGGAATTTTTCAAAAAAAAGAAGCAGTTCTTTCAGATTTTCTTTATAAGGATAAAGAAACAAACAGAGTATATATCTTTAAAACCCGCGAAGAAGCAAAACAAAAAATGGAAATAAAATATGACGATGATATAAAAACTGTCATAACCAAATATACCGTAAAAGGCGAAAAAAATAGTTCTTCCCTTCTGCTTGTAGATCTTATAACCGGCAGAACGCACCAAATACGAGCTCATCTCGCGTACTACGGTCATCCTCTTATAGGAGACGGAAAATACGGTATCATTCACTCAAAAAGGTCAGCCGATATGCGTCAGGCTCTTTATTCATACAGCATTGAATTTTCTTTTTCCTCTGACGCCGGTATTTTATCATATCTTGACGGTAAAAAAATCTGCGGAAAACCGCAGGAATTCATGAAAAAATATAACCTGAAAAAATATTAAGTATATATCGTATTAAAAATATACATGCCAACAAACTGCGGATAGGAAAAACCTATCCGCAGTTATTCTTTTATCTATTCTTTCTGTAATATTCTCCGTAAACCTTTTCAAACCATTGCTCGCTGTCGGGTATCTTTGAAACTTTATCGATCCGGGATTCCGTCCTTCCGTTTTTATATTTTACTTTTATCAATGAAGACACATCGCTTTCAGTTTGAATGTTTGACATATTATCAAAGACATTTTCATTTTCCGCAGTAAGAAAACTTCCGCGGCTTATAAATCCCTCGTCTCTGTATTTTTTCATTGCTTCCAGCACACACAACGCTGATATAAGTATGTCGCGCAGTGTCAGAACTTCAAAAATAAGCGTTCTATCCGACACGCTGTTTTCCTCATAAAACTTTTTTATTCTCTCTGATACATAATCGTACGTGAAAGAAATTTTTCCGTCTATACGTACAAACGCCGCAAATTTGCTCATCATTTCAGCTACATTCCGCTTGTTTTTCATTATCGAAGACAATTCTGATTTACCTGATGTAAGCTTTTTGCACATTTTTATAAATGCTTCGGTCTGTCTTTTATCAGCTTCGCTGAAACACACACTCCTTCTTTTCTGCTTTACAATATGTTCAGCAGCCCTTAATGAAGATACCTGAGTTGAATTAAGCGCGGTTCCTCCAGGTCTTGAAACGCCGAATACTCCTGCACATTCACCTGCAGCATATAGCCCATCTATACACGTCATATAATTTACGTCACAGTCAATTCCCCCGTTGTTATGCTGTGCACATACAGAGATCGCAAGCAGTTCCTTTTTTAAATCTATACCGGCTTTTTCAATATATAGCCTATAGGCACGCTCGTTCATTTTTATAAGCTTATCTATCGGTCTTTCAATATCCATTACGCCGCTGTTCTCAAGATATCCGCGCGCTTCTTCCCCTAAAAGATTAGGTGAATATCCACTGTCATTTTTAGTAAAATCAAGATACACCTTATTTCCTTTGCAAATTTCTTTATATACTGCAATATCAATAAGCGAACTTCTGTTTTCTCCGCACAGCTTAGACGGACAAAACGGCCAATTATAACCTTTTTGAAAAATCAGATCATATCTTTCTTCACCTATATATTCGTGCAAAAACTCTTTTTCATTACCATAACAGTCGACAGATATAAAACGCGGTATAACCTGCATATAACTTCCGGATAAATTCCATCTGAAATCGGTAGATGCAATTCCGTACTGCCATTCAGTAAGATTTACGCCCTCGCATCCGGCTTCCATTGCAAGTCCAAGCGAACCGCTGTGGCATTTGGGATATACGCTCTCTGAATAAATTCCTGACGGTCCTCCTGTGGCAAGCACGATATTCGGTGCCATATATACCGAAATATCTCCGGTTTCAGTATCTGCGCAAATCACACCGCGTACCTTATTATTCTTTACTATCAATTTTACGGCGCGTTTATTTTCAATAATATCTATATTTTTGCTTTTTACTGCTCTTATAAGAGCTTCTGCCATAAAACGGGAAGTCAAAGGACCGCATGAAGTTGCTCTCCTTCTGAAATCGTGATCTGTCCTGTAACCCACATACTCCCCGTATTCGTTTTGAGGGAAATCCACTCCGAGCGATATCAATTTATAAAAACACTTCAAAGACATTGCCGCTTCAGTAAGACAATGATATCCTTCGGCACACCCACCGGAATAAAGGGTATTTGCCATATCATAGACGCTGTCCTGTTCGTCGCCTGCTACAGACAGCTTATAATATGTCTGCTTATCTGAACCGGTATTTATCGATGTACTTAACATAATACCATTTGTTATAACTGCTATATCGCGCGATCCTAAATCATAAAGCGAATCAGCACAGTTTAAACCTGCGCAGCCGCTTCCTATAATGACAGATTTATACAAGAAAATGTTTATATTTTCTCCGTCTATGTTGCAGAAATCTGCTTTTTTTAACATCGTCTGCTCCTTTTTATTGAAAAATTATCACAATTAACGTATAATTACAAATAAAACATATAGTTTCATTATAACATCATAAAAAAGGAATTACAAGATGCAAAACTTTGATAACGATTACTACAATTCTTCAATATATGCTGATATTCTGAAAAATACAAATTTTATTGTTCCAAAACTTCATATGCCTTACAGCAAAGATTTTTCCCTTCTTTCGAAAGAAAAAAAAATATCCGGGAAAATCGCTGCAAACCGAATCTGCTATCAGCCTATGGAAGGACAGGATGCAGATGAAAACGGCGATCCGTCAGAGTTAACATTTCAAAGGTATAAAACTCTATCATACGGCGGTGCCGGCATCATATGGATTGAAGCAGTATCTATACTTCCGGAAGCACGCAGCAACAAACATCAACTTATGATAAATGAGCATAATTTGGATAAATACAAGCGTCTTGCGGAAATATCAAAAGAAACATGCTTTAAAAACAACGGTTACGAACCGATTATAATACTTCAGTTGAATCATTCGGGAAGGTACTCAAAGCCTGACGGAAAACCCCACCCCATTATAGCAATGGAAAATAAATACTTTTATAATCCCGAATTCTCATATACTTTAGCTACAGATGATTATCTAAACTCTTTACCTCAAATATTTGCAGATAAGGCTATATTATGCGAGAGCGCCGGTTTTGACGGTATAGATATAAAATGCTGTCACGGATATCTTTACTCAGAACTGCTTTCAGCATATGACCGTAAAGGGAAATACGGCGGTTCTTTTGAAAACCGCACGCGCCTTCTTATTGATACTTTTGACATATGCAGAAATTCAATAAAGCGTGATACAATTCTATCCTGCAGACTTAATATATATGACGGATACAATACTCCTTACAGCTTCGGAAACGATAAAAACAACCTTGAAAAATATGATCTTTCTGAACCTAAGCTTCTCATTGAAAAGCTTTATTCCCACGGTCTTGATCTTTTAAATGTCACAATGGGAAGTCCATATGTAAATCCCGATGTATCCCGTCCGTACCGTCCTGGTATAGACAAGCCCAAAACAAATGCTATAAATGCGTTATACAGGCTGTTCTCCGGCGCTGCCGATATACATCACGCTTTTCCTAAAATTCCTTTGGTAAATACCGGCGTTTCCGGTCTTTGCGGAAAATGCGCATATGCCGCTGCAGGCATGATTGAAGAAGATATGACCGATTTTGTAGGATTTGGGCGGATGAATTTCGCATATCCTAACATTGCGCGTGATATTTTATCTAATAATTATAACGAGAAAAAATGCTGCGTAGCATGTTCAGGATGTTCAACACTTAAAAAGAACGGCTTGCTTTCAGGCTGCATAATAAGAAATGAAAAATATAAGGAAATTTATAAGGAGTTTGCAAAAAAATGAAAACTGCTGTTATAACAGGTTCCTCTCGAGGAATAGGCTTTTCCATTGCAGAGGCACTGCATGATATGGGATATTTTGTCGTTCTCAATTCTTCTTCATATAAAAAGGAAACGGAAGATAAATTTTTAAAAAGATTCGGAAAAGATTTCAGTTATATTTTCGGCGATATAAAGCAGCGCAGCACATGGAACTCTCTTATTGGCGCCGCAGAAAAAACCGGAAGGCTGGATCTTCTTGTTAACAATGCAGGAATTGCTCCTCCGGTAAGAGAGGATATTCTTATTTCAAAAGAAGAAAATTTTGACATAGTTATTTCTACAAATTTGAAAGCAACATATTTTTTAACACAGACAGCGGCAAATTTTATGATTAAATCGCTTAGCACCAATAAATATGACGATTATCGTCCTCGTATTATAAATATCGGCTCAATGTCCGCATATGTATCTTCAACAAACCGAGGAGAATACTGCATATCAAAAGCAGGGGTATCAATGGTTACGGCGCTTTTCGCCGACAGGCTTGCTGAATTTAATATACCGGTCTTTGAAATCCGTCCCGGAATAATCAAAACTGACATGACAAGCGCAGTTACTGAAAAATATGATAAATTGATATATTCCGGCAATGCTTCCGCTACCCGCCGCTGGGGTATGCCTTCGGATATATCAAAAATCGTTTCGTCGATAGCATCAGGTGCCTTTGATTTTTCTACCGGACAAATTTTCGACGCCGACGGCGGATTCCACATAAGAAGGTTGTAATAAAAACATGAACATAGGAATGACCTCTGTTACTTTTCGAAATAAAAATATATCTGAAATAGTAAATATAGCAAAAAAAGCAAATATTGATACTATAGAATGGGGCGGCGATATACATTGTCCGCCGGACAATCCCGACAAGGCTGTGCTTGCCGCACAGCTTACCGTTGAGCACGGATTAAAAATATCATCATACGGATCATATTTTAAACTCGGAGTATCAAATATCAGTGAATTTGAATCTGTATGCTCCAGTGCTAAACTGCTTTCAGCTCCTGTTGTGAGGATATGGGGATTTAATAAAAGTCCAGCTGAAACTTCGCGTGATGAATATGATAAATGTGTATCCGAAGCAAAAATTTTATCAGATACCGCAAAAAAATATTCGCTTACCGTTTGTTTTGAGTATCACAGAAATACTCTCACACAAGATTCAAACAGTGCGCAGAGACTTATATATGACATCGGAAAAGAGAACATGAAGCTTTACTGGCAGCCCAATCCAGATATATCTCATGAAAAAAACTGTTCTGAATTAAAATGCGTTTTGCCGTATGTAATAAACATACACTGTTTCCACTGGATAAATGAAGAAAACGAGAAAAATGCAAGGCATCTGCTGTCTGAGGGCAAAAAAGACTGGAATAATTATATTTCAATAGCTTCACAATCACGCAAGATTCAGAATATGATTATTGAATTTGTAAAAGATGACAGTGATGAAAATTTTCTTAATGACGCAGTATTTCTTAAAAATCTTATAAAAACATCTAATATATAAAACAAATAATAATGAGCGCTCAACGACAATAATTTTTTATATCCGTTGAGCGTTTTTTTATAAAGCAATTAAAATTGCAATTGTTTTATAATACTAAAACAAACATGAAAAAACACAAAGTGCATATAATTTATCATGACAAAAATATATACGGAGACTAAAAATGTGCAATTATGAAGACATATCCAAAAGATATGCAAAAAGTTCAGGGTTTGACTATGCCTTGCCGTATCACAGTACTGCGGAAGACAATATATCACCGGGAATAACTCCTCAAATGCTGTATAAGCATTATGGATATGATCCTAATAAAGATTTTACCGGGAAAAATATATCTATAGGTATAGTAACTGCTTTTGGGAACGATACAATACAAGAAGACCTTTACGATTTCAGCAAAGCTTTCTTTCTGCCGCAAACAAAGCTTTCAATAGTAAAAGGGACACGCAAAGCTTTTTACACCGCTCATACAAAGGATTTATGGGCTCTTGAGACTGCTCTTGACGCAGAATGGGCGCATGCTTTTGCACCTGATGCAGAAATAAAGTGCTATTTTGCAGATTCGGATGATTTTAACGACATATTCTATATGATAAAAAAAGCCGGAAATGAATGTGATATAGTATCATTAAGTTTCGGCAAAACCGAATTTGCCGGTCAGACAGAATATGAAAAAAACTTTGCGGATTCAAAAGCACTCTTTATATGCGCGTCAGGCGGAAGCAAAAAAGTCTGTTATCCTGCTGCATCAAGTTCAGTTATCGCTGTTGGAGGCTCAAGTATTTATTTTGACCGTGACGGTAGCCTAATTGGAAATGAGAGTATATGGCAAGACTCCTGTTACGGTCAGAGCAGATATATCAGTATTCCGGAACATCAGAAAAACCTATCTGATATAGAATTAGATAACAAGAAATTTCGGACAATACCCGATCTTTCATTCTTTGCCTATGGCAACAAAGGAGCAGCTGTATATTTTAAAGGAAAGCGGAAGGATGTTTTCGGAACAAGCATATCTGCGCCATGCATAGCCGGATTTTGTGCCTGCATAGCCCAGGCGGATAAAAGCATACTTACAGAAAAAGCCGCTTATTTTTATAATCTTTCGAAAAAATATAACGATTTTAAAAACAAACATAATTGCTTCTTAAGACTTTGTCACTCGCAGAATAACGAATCAATATGTTTTGACATTCGCTTCGGACTGGGCGTTCCGGACATGTCTGAAATTCTTAAAAATGCTTGCTCTGAAAAAAGTTTCGGATAAAATTACTTAATTAAAAAAGCGCAGTCTGCCAAAAGGCGGCCGCGCTTATATATATTTAAAATATTTGTTTACAAGGTTATGCCTCATACATACGCTTTATCTCAAGCATATCTTTTAACATATCCTCACGTTTAGACGGATCATGCAAAAGAGCCGACGGATGATAAACAGCGCACATGTTAAAAGCTCCTCTCTGAAACCACACCCCATGTTCTTTTGTTATATGAAAATCAGATTTTATTAAACGCTTTGCTGACACCCTTCCCAAACAAACAATTATTTTAGGGGAAACTAATCGCGTCTGTTCTCGAAGATATCCTATACATGCGTCTTCTTCTTCAGGCTTGGGATCCCTGTTTTTAGGAGGACGGCATTTTAATATATTCGCAATATAAACATCATTTCTGTCAATACCTACGGAAACCAGATATTTATCGAAAAGCTGTCCCGCTGCTCCTACAAAAGGAATTCCCGTCATATCCTCCCTCTCTCCGGGAGCTTCTCCGACAAACATAAGCTTGGCATTTTTATTTCCGGTACCAAAAACCGTATTAGTCTTTGTTTTTCCTAAAGGGCATAGCTCGCACCTGCCGCATCTTGCTTCCAGTTCTGTCCATTTTTCTTTATCGTCCATAAATACCCTCTAAAACAAGCTTTTAAAGATATTATATAATATAATTTTGAAAAAAGAAAGAGGCTTTTATTAAATTCAGCCCATGATTTTTTCTACTGCGCATTCCGCGCATACCAAATGGCAGTGTTCGCATATATAAGCCTTCATTTCAGGAGTTACCGTAAACATTTTTCCGTAATCCGCCGCAAAAGAATAATCCTTTTTTTCTCCGCAGAATTTTTTATTTATGTACGAAGGCAATTTTCGTTGAGAATTGAATACTAATATAAAACTGTCTCCCGTTCCTGAATAAAGCGAAGAATCTCCACAAAATCCGGCAGTTTTCAGTCTTCCGCAAAGCATATACAATTTATCAGCATCGTCTGTAACACATGCGAGATCCTCGTTTTCATTTTCTGTCTGTGCTATGCATGTGTCACTTTTGCCGTCTTTCTCCGAAAAATCCGCGTTCTTTGTTATAAATAACTCGCATCCACCGTCTGCCGAAGGAAACACCCTGACAAACAACCTGCCGTTTCCCGCATTAAATCCTGTCTTTATATATGCTATATCAAGCAGTTCCCATATAAAACGCTTTGTTCTTGTTTTTGTATAGTCAAGACTCTCTGCGTCAAGTCCGTTTTCATATAACTCTTCTCGTGATATACTTATTTTTATGTTTTTGCTGTTTATATATGTTATGTCCACAGAATTTTACCTCTCAGGATTTCTCATGTATTTTATACTATTATTATAATACTTTCGTTACACTTTTGTCACCGTATAATTTAAGGTATAAAAGGAAAAATGCGGAAAACATTTTTTATTTGAATTATTTGTTAAAAAAAAGTCATTATTTGTTAAAAATATAATTAACGAACAAATATTGAATTCTATGTAAATACTTTCTCAAAAAGCTGTCAAAATCCTATTATCAGAAGTTTTTATATTGAAATCTGAAAAATTTTATAGTATAATAAGTAATTGTAGAATTACGCATTTTATATGTCAAATATATTAAATATCTGCGTATAATGCAATATTTTTTAATGAAAGGAAGCAATCGATATGGCGATCACATTCTCCGGCGGTATTCATGTTGATGGCTGCAAAGGTACAAGTACTAAACCTATAGAAGATATGCCTGCCCCTGAATTTGTAGCACTCCCGCTTCAGCAGCATATAGGCGCGCCGGTAAAAGCCGTAGTTTCAGCGGGCGACCATGTTAAAATGGGACAAGTTATCGGACGAAATGACAATGCTCTTTCATGTCCAGTTCATGCAAGCGTTTCAGGAACAGTAGAACGGATAGAAACAAGAAATTCTTATATAGGAGCCGGTAAAACTGAATTTATAATTATTAAAAACGACGGAAATTATGACCTCTGCGAGGACATAAAACCTTTGGAAAAAAATGTTACCGATCTTACCTGTGATGAGATAGTAAATTCAGTCCGAGAAGCCGGCATATCAGGTATGGGTGGCGCAACTTTTCCTGCATATGCAAAGATTCAGTCGGCAATAGGAAAAGCAACCGAAGTCATTGTCAACTGTGCTGAATGCGAACCTTTTATTACTGCTAACCACCGTCTTTTGCTCGAACATCCTATGGATGTCATAAACGGTGTTAAAATACTTCTTATTGCACTCGGTGTACATAAAGCCACCTTTGCTATCGAAGACAACAAGAAAAATGCAGCAAAAGTTCTTGAAGAACTTGTTGCAGATGACGAAATGTTTTCGGTAAAATTACTAAAAACCAAATATCCCCAAGGCGATGAGCGGCAGATAGTATATGCTTTAAACGGCATTGAAATACCGACGGGAAAACTTCCAGCTGATGTAGGATGCGTTATATTCAATGCTGAAACCTGCGCTTCTATATATCATGCTGTCGTTGAGGGCATGCCTCTGATTTCCAGAATAGTTACAATCGATGGAGACTGTATCGCCGAATCTAAAAATCTGCGCATACCGCTCGGAACATCATACCGCGATATAATTGAGTTCTGCGGCGGAATAAAAGGAAATCTTTCAAAAATAATAAACGGCGGTCCTATGATGGGTACAGCGCAATGGGATCTCGATGCTACGGTAACAAAAGGTACTTCCGCGCTTTTATTTTTCTCTGATAAATATGAAAAGAAAACACAGCCATGCTGTATTCACTGCGGAAAATGCGTTTCGGTATGTCCGATGCACCTTGAGCCTGTATATCTTTCCATGTTTTCAAAAGCATCAGTGCTTGATAAATGTTTGGATTATAATATAATGAGCTGCATGGAATGCGGTTGCTGTTCATACATATGCCCCGGAAATGTTCCAATAGTTCAGTATATTCGAGAAGCAAAAGACAAAATAAAAGCTAAACAGAAAAAGTGATTATATAATTGAGAGGTAATATTATGGACTTTTTAAAGGTCACTTCTTCGCCTCATATGCGACATGAAGATTCTACACGAATCATAATGATTGATGTTATTATAGCTTTATGTCCGGCTCTTATATGGGCGATATATATTTTCGGCGTCAGGGCGCTTACAATAACACTTGTGTCTGTCCTTTCGGCAGTACTGTTTGAATTTCTATACCGCCTTATTATGAAAAAAAGTCAGAGTATCGGCGATTTTTCTGCTGCGGTTACAGGAATGCTGCTTGCTTTTTCTCTTCCTGTTTCTGTTCCGCTGTGGATGCCCGTTGTCGGTTCATTTTTTGCTATTGTGATCGTAAAACAGCTTTATGGAGGAATAGGCAAAAACGTTGTGAATCCTGCACTTGCCGCTCGCGTATTTTTATTTTTGGCATTTCCTTCTGAAATGGCGGCATTTACAAAACCGTTTGAAAAGCTTCCTATATTTGCAAATACAGATATCATAGCAACTGCTACTCCTCTTGCCAGTCTTAAGGAAGGGACAGCCCCATCACAAAGAACTTTTGATTTATTTCTCGGAAATAACCCCGGATGCATCGGAGAAGTTTCTGTACTTCTTCTTGCTGCCGGCGCTCTATATCTGCTGGCAAGAAAAATAATAACATGGCATATTCCGGTAGCTTATATAGCAACCGCTGCGGTAATATCTTATATTTTCCCCGGCAGCGGCATGGACGCAGTACAGTATGTTATCTGCGAGCTGTGCACCGGCGGACTTATTCTCGGAGCTTTCTTCATGGCAACCGACTATACCACAAGTCCGGTATCTGCAAAAGGAAGAATAATTTACGGAATAGGCTGCGGACTTATCACAATGTTCATACGTATATGCGGAGGTTATCCCGAAGGAGTTTCTTTTGCTATTCTTGTAATGAACTGCCTTGCCTGGTACATAGATAAATTTACAAAACCACGTGTGTTCGGAGGTGCTAAGAAAAATGAAAAAAAATAATTCCTCCGTTGTTTACATTTTAAATATAGCTATTCGCCTTGTCGTTATATGCGCCGTGATAGCTTTACTCGTAGCAACCGTAAACTATTATACGGCTCCTGTTATAGAAGAAAATAACCGTATCGCTACGGCAAATGCAATCTCCGCTCTCTTCGGAAATAAAGAAAATATCAGCTATGAAGAAATTAAAGATGTTTCCATTCCAGAAGATCAAATAAATACAGTCGATACAATTTACAGCGTAAAAGACTATGACGGTGTTTTTCTTGGATACAGCGTAAAATTATCTCCTACCGGATTTAAAGGTGACGTAGATCTTATTACAGCATTTGATACTGACGGATTTATTATCGGTGTTGAAATCACCTCTACAAACGACGAAACAAGCGGTATAGGAACAAAGGTCGCTTCAAAAGATTTTACAAATCAGTTTATAGAAACAGCCGACAATCAAATTTCAGATTCACCTGAAGAATATATTATTTCAGGTGCAACTAAAACTTCAAAGCCTGTTTCGCAGTCAATCATAACTGCAAAATCAATAATATCAAAGCTTATATCAAATGCTGATAATAATGTTGAATTAACACCGAATAATAAAGTTGAAAATCCTCAGCTGAACGTTCCTGAAACAAACGTAAACAACAATGCCGAAGCTGATATTGACAATACAGGCACACTGGATGAAAATAGCTCCGAAAATACTGACGGGGAGGTTATAAATTAATGATAAACATCAAAAAAATGTTTGCAAATGGAATTATAAACGAAAATCCTACTTTTGTGCAGCTCCTCGGCATGTGCCCTACTCTTGCAGTTACTACTTCTGCATTAAACGGTCTCGGAATGGGAGTTACAGTAATATTTGTTCTTACTTTGTCAAACTTCCTTATATCTTTGCTTCGCAAATTTATACCTCAGCAAGTTCGTATAGCATCATATATAGTTATTATTTCAGGCGTTGTTACGGCAATACAGCTGCTTATAAAAGCTTATTTCCCGGACCTTGACAAATCCCTTGGACTTTTTATTCCGCTTATAGTTGTTAACTGCATAATTCTTGCACGTGCAGAAGCTTTTGCCTCCAAAAATGGAATTCTGCCTTCAATATTTGACGGATTGTTTATGGGACTCGGCTTTACAATAGCTCTTACAATTCTCGGTATTGTCCGCGAACTTTTGGGCGCCGGTACTATTTTCGGTTTTGATATTCTTCTAAGATTCGGATATACACCGATATTATTCTTTATATTGCCTGCCGGAGCTTTTATCACGCTTGGAGTACTTATAGCAGCAGTTAATTCGATTCGTCAAAAGGCTGCCGAATGCAAAAGAAAGAAGGAGGCTGAAAAATCATGAGTATTTCAGCTATACTGTCTCTGATAGTTACAGCTATTCTCGCTGAAAATTATATTTTTTCCAAATTTCTCGGCTGCTGTCCTTTCCTTGGACTTTCAGAAAATCCTTCAAATGCCCTTGGCATGGGGTGTGCGGTCACTTTCGTAATGACTCTGTCATCACTTATAACAAGCCTTATAAACAAATATATACTCATAGCTTTTGATCTCGAATATCTGCAAACTATCGCATTTATTCTTGTTATTGCAGCGCTTGTTCAGCTTATAGAAATGTTTCTTAAAAAATCAGTTCCTGCGCTTTATTCTGCGCTCGGAATATATCTTCCGCTTATCACAACCAACTGCGCTATACTTGGTGCTGCTCTGCTGTGTGTTCAAAGCGGATATGATCCGTTGACCTCTACTATCTATGGCTTTGCCTCCGGGCTTGGATTTACTCTTGCAATAGTAGTATTTGCCGGGGTACGCGAAAAAGTCGCTTTTGCGGATATTCCTAAATCTTTTGCCGGATTCCCGATTGCTCTTGTTACCGCAGGTCTTCTTGCGATGGCTTTTGCAGGTTTCTCGGGGATTTCCGTTTAAAATTTATTTTCTCGCGTTCACGCCAGTAGCTAAGAAAGGATATAGGTATTTTAAATGACTCAGATATTAACCGCTTTCGGCTGGTTTGCCGCAATTGCAGCGGTCCTCGGAATAATACTTGCTGCGGCATCAAAAATTTTCTTTGTAAAGACAGATGAGCGTATTGAAAAAATAAAAGAGTGCCTACCCGGTGCAAACTGCGGAGGCTGCGGATATGCCGGATGTGAAGCTTTAGCGTGTGCTATCGCTAAAGGTGAAGCTCCGGTTAACGCATGCAACAGCTGTTCTGACGAAGATATAAAAAATATATCTAAAATTATGGGAATTTCAGAAGATATCAAAACAGTTCGCATGAGAGCACAGGTTATGTGCTCAGGCACAAAAGATCTCGCCAAGAAAAAATATATCTATGAAGGTGTATCCGACTGCGTCGCCGCTAACCGTCTTTCGGGCGGAGACAAAGTTTGTCCCAACGGCTGCATTGGCTTGGGCACCTGTGTTGCAGCATGCAAGTTCGATGCTATTAGAATAATCAACGGCGTCGCAGCAATAGATTATGAAAAATGCAGATCTTGCGGCGCCTGCGTTTCCGCATGTCCTAAAAAGCTGATACGCCTTGTTCCTGAAAATATTCCCTATTGGGTAGGATGTATGTCGGCAGACAAAGGGGCTATTACACGTTCTTACTGTGATGCGGGTTGTATCGGATGTAAATTATGTGAGAAAAACTGCGAATCCGGTGCAATAAAGGTTACAAACAATGTCGCTGAGATAGATTATACAAAATGCGTCGGCTGCGGTAAATGCGAAAGTGTTTGTCCAAGAAAAATAATATGGTCTGCATATAAAAAAGCCTCAGTTGAAACTGCAGAACCGGCAAACCCGGAAAGTATTAAATCACCGGCCGAAACAGATGTAAAGTAAATACAATACGGCAAAACAGCGGTCTTATAAAATTTATAAGACCGCTGTTTTTTATTTTTACATATTTTATTCTAATAACCGCAGTTTATTACTATACGAAATAATTAGATCGATTTTTAAAATAAAAGCGCACCACAAACAATTAAATTTATGCTGCGCCTTTTCATATAGAATTTAATACAGTACAAAATACTGCCGATGTAATTTATTTGTCCTGACCACATGTAGAGCAATCATCATTGCAGTCTATACAGCATTCCGGCATATCTTCTTCGTCGTCATCTTCATCATATTCGTCGAAGTCTTCTCCGCCGTCGTCATCGTCACCGTAAAGATCTGCTTCAACCGCTCCCAAATCTTCGTCAAGTTCATCGGCGAAATCGTAAAGAGTATCAAGGTCGTCCTCAATTTCGGAAACCTCTGTAGTAAGATCGCCGAGAATGTCAACAATGAGAGAAAGCAGCTTGCCCTCTTTTGTAGTAGTATCATATTCCATGCCTTCCATAACACCTTTAAGATGTGCAACCTTTTCTGCTGTTGTCATAAACCACGCCTCACTTTCTAAATACTGTTTATTTTTTATTTATTTGTTACTCTTTCGAGATATTCGCTTGTTCTTGTATCGATCTTTAAAACATCGCCTATGTTTATAAAAAGAGGAACCTTTATCTCGGCACCTGTTTCAAGAGTAGCCGGCTTAGATGCGCCTGTAGCTGTATCTCCCTTAAATCCGGGTTCTGTCTCAGTAACTTCAAGCTCAACAAAAATCGGAGGTTCTACTGCAAATACGTTTCCTTTATATGATACTATCTTGCAATTGACGTTCTCTTTTACAAACTTAAAGTTATCTGACAGCTTATCAGCACTTATCGGAATCTGTTCAAAACTTTCAAGATCCATAAAGTAATAAAGATCTCCGTCGTTATAAAGATACTGCATATCTTTTCTTTCTACATATGCCTGCTGTACTTTGGCTGTGGGATTGTAAGTTTTTTCAATTACAGATCCGGTAATAACATTGCGAAGCTTGGTACGGACAAATGCCGCGCCCTTACCCGGCTTTACATGCTGAAATTCAACAACCTGAAGCACCTGGCCGTCCTCTTCAAAGGTTACGCCGTTTCTGAAATCGCCTGCTGAAATCATTTATGTTTCCTCCAAAAAAATATTATATACCTTACACCGTTATACTACGGCAAATTTTACCTTGTGGTAAAAATGTATTACTTTAATATTATAATCTCTTTTGTACTATTTGTCAAGTTTTTATATCCATTTTCAGTTAAAAATACTACGTCTTCTATCCGCACTCCGCATTTCCCTTCAATATATATCCCCGGTTCCACACTAACAACAGCTCCTGCCGGAACCTTCTCTTTCTCTGACGGACTGAAATTCGGCGATTCATGTATCTCAAGTCCCAAAGAATGTCCGGTGCTATGCCCGAAACAACCTTGATATCCCGCAGAATATATAACTTCGCGCGCTGCCGCATCAACATCTCTTCCGTTTACATTTCCCGTTATCCTTGAAAATGCAGCCTCCTGCGCTTTAAGAACAGTATCATATATCTTTATCATCTCTACGTTAGGCTTTCCGACACATAATGTACGAGTCATATCAGAACAATATCCGTCAAATCGAGCGCCGAAATCAAGCGTTAAAAAACCGTCTGAAACGACAGTCTCGTCAGGTTCTCCGTGCGGCATCGAACTTTTTCTGCCCGAAACGCATATAGTATCAAATGCTAATCCGTCAGCTCCGTTTTTACGCATATAATATTCCAGTTCAAGTGCGATATCTCTTTCTCTCATTCCGCGCTTAATATACGATACTATATAAGAAAAAGCCTTATCTGTTATTTCCTGTGCTTTTATCATTCTTTCAAGCTCATATTGGTCTTTTACTGCTCGCTGCTTGTCTATAAGTCCTCCTGCCGGAATAAATTCTATTTCATTAAATTCTTCACGCAATATGCAAAACTCGCTGCATGTCATATGCCGGTCTTCATAAATAAGCTTTGAGATTTTTTCTTCGGAAAGTATCGGCTCTATAAGATCCTTTCTTTTTTTGTCTATTTCTCTAATATTTACAAGCTTTGAAATTTTTCCTTCTTGCTGAAGATTTTTCGCCTTTTCATAATATCTGAAATCAAGAAATAACTCGCACCGTCCTGATGAAATATACCCAAAACCGGCAGTGGAACAAAAATTGTATACATATCTTCTCGTAATATCGGATGTAATAAGCAATGCTATGTCTTTTTCTGAAATACTTTCCATTACCTTCTCTATACGTCTGTCAAGATATTTCATTTAAATCATCCCCGTTCATTTTTTATTCGGAAATATTCATTTTTCATTGCAAGCGCATCTTCTGCCTGTGTTCCGTCAGATTCACATATTATTGTAGGACTTACTCCTATTTCGGATATCGTTTTCATGAGCGGCTCAAAATCTGGTCCGTATGTGCTGTCGGTAAATGTAAGATGCCTTTTTTCCCCTCCCGCAGTATACTCTATCTTGGAAAAATGACAGTGCAGATCCTCAGCTATTTCTGCCCCGCATATATCAGATACTGTGTCAAAAATTCTTTTATAATCATCAGAGGACGCAAAAACCCCTCCTCGCTCACGCGCGTTCATATGACCAAAATCTATGACCGGAACAACCGTAGAATCTACGCTGCACATCGCAAGTACTTCTTCTAAAGTTCCCAGCTGATTTACCTTTCCCATAGTCTCTATGCCAAGTTTAAATCCATAAAGATCGTTTTCCGACAAAATGTTCAATGCGTGAAAAATGGCTTCTTTAGCATATTCTACAGCAATTTTCCTGTCAAGCTTTGCCGTACTTCCTGCATGTATTACCATAAGTTCTCCGCCCATAGCTGCAAGAGCCTGGGCTGACGCTAATATGTATTTTGAACTTCCTTTTCTTTTTTCCTCATCTACCGATGACAATGATATATAATACGGCGCATGAATGGAAAGCTTTATGCCGTATTTTTTTGCCTCCTCGCCGATCTTTCTGAAAGTTTCCGCCGACGCTGAAACACCGTTTCCGGCTTCATACTCATATGCGTCAAGACCGATTTCGCTTATATATTTCGGAGCATCTATCGTACTTTTATAACCCGCGGCATAAAAGCTGTCGCTGTTTCCTCCCGGACCGAAAAGTGCTTTTTTATTCATCTTATATTATTTCCTTCTCCTGTATCTTATTATTTTTTATTTCTGTGCAAATATAAAGCTAAAAACGGAATTTCCAATTTTCTTTTTAATTTGAAAAACACACTTTGCTTATCCTTTATCGGATAAACAAATACTGCCGGGCAACCGGCAAAATGAGCAGCTAAAACATCGGTAAAAATCTGATCGCCTACAGCTGCGCATTGATTTGGCTCAAGTTTTCTTTTCCGCATGGCTTCCCGGTAATATTTAATTCGCGGTTTTGACGCCCCGGCATAATAACAGTAACCTGTCTTCTCCGCGTATTTTTTTACCCTATCCTCTTTATTGTTTGATATGAAAACAATATCTATACCGTTATCAGCAACAAGCTTAAACCACTTTTTATTTTCTTCAGTAGGGTATTCATCATCATATGTAACAAGGGTATTGTCAATATCAAGCAGAAGCAGCCGAATCCCTTTATCAGTGAAATATTTAATAGGAATTTCATATACGGTTTTACATACGAGATCAGGTATTAAAAGTGCCATACTTTCTCCAAAAATAAAAATTAAAGCGGGCCGCGGCATAAAAACGAAAATAAGCAACGCGAATATATTCCGCATGTAGATCCTTTCTTACCGGAAAACTTGAATACCCATAAAAAAGAACTTTCATATGCCTAAAAAGCTTAAATGCAGCAGCCCGATACATAGTCTGACTATAATTAGGATGTAAATCCTATTTTTTTAAAAATTTTACTCTGCCTGTTCAGCATTATCGCCGCTGGCAGTTTCTGTTTCTGTTTCTGTTTCTGTTTCTGTTTCTGTTTCTGTTTCAGCAGCCGATTCTTCTGACGTTCCAGTTTCTGATGAAGCGGAAGCATCCTCTTGTCCATCTTCGGGAACAAGAAGCGCCTTAATTGATAAGCTTACCTTCTTATTTTCCTCATCTACAGAAGTGATCTTTGCACTTACCGTCTCTCCAACAGAAAGCACATCGGCAGGTTTTTGGATCTTCTGTTCACATATCTGTGAGATATGAATAAGTCCGTCAACTCCGGGAACTATTTCCGCAAATGCTCCGAACGGCATAAGGCTGACTATTTTAACATCGGCAATATCTCCCACGGAATATTTTTCCTTGAAAATATTCCAAGGATTTGTTTCTTCAGTCTTATAACCGAGAGATATTCTCTTCTTTTCGGGATCTATAGCTTTTACAAAAACATCAATAGTATCTCCGACTTTTACAACATCAGAAGGATGCTTTATGTGTTTCCATGAAAGCTCAGTAATGTGTACCATTCCATCTACTCCGCCGAGATCCACAAATGCTCCGTATGCTGTAAGTGACTTTACTACGCCGGTATATTTCTTTCCGACTTCAACTGTCTCCCAGAACTTATTCTGAAGAGCTTTTCTCTCTTCGCGTATGACAGTTCTCATAGAACCTACTGCTCTTCTTCTCTGCTCGTTGATATCAATTATCTTTATCTTGCCAGTATTGCCGACAAGCTTTGACAGATCTTCTTCTGTAGGTGCATTTTCACTTCTCGGAAGAGTGGTATGAGATGCCGGAACAAATACTCTGTTAGGTCCGGTCTGGAATATTACACCGCCTCTTACAGCCTCTACTACCTTGCCTTCAAGAACAGTTGAATTTTCATATGCATCTTTAAGCAAATTCCAGTTTTTGTCAACATCCATGCGCTTTTTTGAAAGCGAAACGATCCCTTCGGCATCGTTAAACTTAACAACCACAACATCTATTTTATCTCCAACCTTAAAGTTGTCTTCAACATTAAAGTCCGGATCGAAGCTGAGTTCGGAATAAGGAATAATGCCTGTCTGCTTAATACCGAGATCAACATGAACCTCTGTCGGCGTAACCGAAGTGATAACTCCCTGTACCCTTTCTCCTGCTCTAATAGTCTTATATGACGCGTTGAGCATTTCCTCAAATGTCATAGAATCCTTGATAACAGGGTTTTCGTTTTCAGTTGTTGCATCAGAATTGATTGCGATTTCATTTGCCATTCTGATTTGTACCTCCTCTATTATATCATCAGGCGTTGACGCGCCTGCTGTTATTCCTGCGGTAAAAATTCCGCAAAAATTTTCCCTGAAAATTTCGCCTATTTTATCAAAAGGCACGTCTTCAACCGTTTCTGCAAAATATGTGTATCTGCAAAGATCCTTACATATTTCGTATAGCTTCTTTGAATTAGAGCTTTGACGTGCTCCGAGCACAAGCATTACATCCGATATTGACGCAAGCTTTGCAGCTTCAAGCTGGCGATTTTCAGTGACACTACATATTGTACCAAAAATTTTCGGTTTTGTATATAGTTTTTTTATAATTTTTTGGCAATTTTCATATTTTTTTAAGTTGAAGGTTGTCTGGCTTACCATTATCGGCTCTTTTTCTACAATATTTGACATATTCTTGCAGTAATCAGACAGTTCTTCCTCATCTGTGAAAATACGCACTTCTCCATTGGCATAACTTTTTATGCCCTCTACCTCCGGATGATTCTTATCGCCTATTATAATAGTTAATGTTTCAGCATCTGAATTTTCAGAAACAATATTGTGTATTTTCTTCACATAAGGGCAGGTTGCATCTACATATTTTACCGCTTTTTTATCAAGCATTTCCGACAATTCTTTTTTTATGCCGTGAGCACGTATAACAAATACTGCATCGGGATATTTTTCCGCCGTATCAATTATTTCATCTTCGCCGCATATAAATACGCCGCGTTTCTTTAATCTTTCTATATAAGTCGGATTATGTATAAGCTCACCTATTGTAAAAATATGTTTATTTCCTTCCGATATGAGCTTTTCTACAATCTCTACCGCTCTGCGTACTCCGAAACAAAAACCGGAATTTTTTGCAAGAACGATTCTATTTGATTTTTCTTTGCTTTCAATCATTTTAACCCGTATTCTTCCCACATATCGCATATGCGTCCAAAAACCTTATCGGATGCCTCTTTAAACTGCGTCTTTCCGCCTTCATTCAATTCAAGTTCGTCATATTTTATTGGCTTGCCTATAACTACGTAATTTTTTTTAAACGCCTTTACTTTTCCGTATCTATTCGCTATTGCTAAAGGCAAAACGTCACATTTTGCATGATATACGCACATGCCTAATCCGCCTTTGATTTCTGTAAATCGCGGATTCACTCCTTTTCGCCGCGTTCCCTGAGGGAAAATACCAACGCTGTTGCCTTTTGAAAGAAAATCTATTGTCGTTTTTATAGCCCGTATATCGTTATTACCTCGGTTTACAGGAAAAGCTCCGAGTGCTTTTATTATCCCACCCAATATAGGAATTTTAAAAAGCTCCTCCTTTGCCATAAAATGCACTTGTATTTTCTTTAGACATATCCCGACAATAACAGGATCCATTAGGGACGTATGATTAGCACATACAAGATAAGCCCCTGTGTCCGGCTCGTTTTCTGCTCCTATTATTTCAATACGATATAATAAACAGACCAATTTATTAAGAAACAAATGACAAAAAGTATAAAACCTGTTCATTTTATTTTTTCCTCAATTATTTTTAATGCTCGTTCTACCGTTTCTGTTTCACTCAACAGACTGTTATCAAATATAACGGCGTCTTTCGCGGGAATACAAGGCGCCTGCTCTCTTGTGCTGTCATTTTTATCCCGCCGGCACATATCATCATAAACTTCTTTATATGTAACATCTTTTCCCTTTCCAACAAGCTCTTTATATCTTCTTTCCGCACGGATCTTTGCTTCGGCATGCATAAATATTTTTACCTGAGCATCCGGAAGAATCACGGTGCCTATATCACGTCCGTCCATTATTACATTTGAACGTGCCGCTATATCTCTCTGCATAGATAAAAGAAATTTCCTTACTTCCGGAAGCGCCGATACCGCTGAAGCATACATTGACGCTTCAGGTGTACGTATATCTTCCGATACATCTTCTCCGTTCAGCAGTATGCGCTGGCAGCCGTTTTCCCACTTTAGTGATATATTTATATCTGGGAATCTCTCTTTAAGGCTTTTCTCATCATCGGGAGAAATTCCGTTTCGCTTTGCATAAAGTCCCACTGTACGATAAATCGCCCCGGTATCTACATATACATATCCCAATATTTTTGAAAGCGATCTTGCAAGCGTGCTTTTGCCGGATCCGGAAGGACCATCTATTGCTATTTTTACGGTTCCTGTCATTTTTATACCTCTCAACTTATTTTAACGCGTCTTTTGCCGCAAGATAAGCGGTCGAAAAAGCTATCTGAAGATTAAATCCTCCGGTATATCCGTCTGTATCTATTATCTCGCCTGCAAAATACAAACCCCTGACAAGTTTTGATTCCATTGTCGAAGGATTTATTTCCGATACCTTTATACCTCCGCGTGTTATTACTGCCTCATCTATAGGACGAAATCCTGATATACTTATACTAAAATCCTTTAAAATACCGGCAAGCTTTTTTCTTTGCTGCTTTGTCACGGAATTGACTTTACATTCCGGGTCTATTCCTGAAAGAGACACGACCGCCGGTATCAATTTAGACGGAAGCAGCGCAGAAAGCGAATTTTTAAAATCGCGGTTCTGATTTTTGGAAAAATCGCTTATCAGACGCTCGTCAAGAGTTTTCTCATCAAGTGCAGGTTTAAGATCTATATGCAAACTGTAATCAGACGGGTTCTCTTCTATATGTGCCGAAGCCGAAAGCACAAGCGGACCGCTTACGCCGAAATGCGTAAAAAGCATTTCCCCCATTTCCTTAAAAATCATTTTTCCGTTTGTATTCTTTTTAACTGTAAGAGTTACATTTTTAAGAGAAAGTCCCTGCAGTCTGCGGCAAACCGGATCATCTGAAACGATCGGCACAAGACTCGGACGAAGCTCGGTAACAGTATGTCCGAGCTCGCGTGCAAAACGGTAACCGTCACCGTCCGAACCTGTTATAGGATATGACAATCCGCCCGTGCAAACTATAACGCGTTCTGTAATATACTCATTTCCGTCGCTGTCACAGCATGCCGTCACTTTCCCGTTTTCTGCTTTTATCTTTTCTATCTTTTTGTTTATTACAGTGCAGCCATGACTTTTTAATATATTTTTTAAAGTTTTTAAAACATCAAGAGATTTATCCGTTTGTGGAAAAACTCTGTCCCCTCTTTCAACCTTTAATTTAAGTCCGTGAGACTCAAAATATTTCATTACCTCAGCAGGAGGAAATGCCGAAAAAGCCGCAAAAAGAAATTTACCGTTACGAGGAATGTTTTTCATAAAAGTTTCTCTTCCGCAGCAATTTGTTATATTACATCTTCCTTTGCCTGTTATTAAAAGCTTTCTGCCAAGATATGCGTTATCAAAAAAATTCTCTGAAGCAATATTCTTTTCTGAAAGATTCTTTTCAAATAAAACAACTTTCGCTCCCGCTTCTGCCGCAATACATGCGCACATAAGACCTGCAGCTCCACCGCCTATAATACAGACTTTCTCCGACAAATCAATTTGATTTTTCATAGACCTCATACTCATCCCAGATTTTTTCAAGCTCACTCAGATGATTTGAAAGCTCTTCTTTTTTATTCATGGATACCGCTACTATAAGCGCATTTATGATACTTAAAGGTGCAACCAGAGAGTCTACAAATGACGCCATATCACTTTTTGCAAGCAAACGACAATCGGACACCTCGGCAATAGGAGACGAATCGCTGTCTGTTATTGCAAGTATATTGGCCCCGCGTTTTTTCGCAAACTCTATTGCCGCACGGGTCCTTTTTGAATATCGTGGAAAACTTATTCCGATAAATACATCTCCCTTTGATATCCACATGAGACGCTCGAACATTTCATCAGCACTCGTCATATCCAGCAATGTAACATTATTCAAAACAATATTAAGATGATAGGCAAAAAAAGACGCCAACATTGAAGCTGAACGGATACCTATAATATAAACTTTCTTTGCATTCGTTATCATTTCTGAGGCATGGTCAAAATCCTCCCTGCAAACTTCTGCAAGGGTTAGCTTTATTTTGTCAGCATCGCTGTTCATCACCTTTGCTAAAACATCGCCGTCTGACATAATGCTGTTCGCCGCCTCAACTCGCTGAACAGACGTCATATTTGTCCGTATAACATCTTTTAATGCCTTCTGCATCTCAGGATATCCCCTGAATCCAAGTTCTATTGCAAAACGTACTACCGTAGATTCTGATATTCCTATCATATTTCCTAATTTTGTAGCCGTAAGATATGCAGCATTATCCGGACGCTCTATAATATATGCCGCAATAATTTTATGACTTTTTGACATCTTCGGCATTTTTGCCCTGATATTTTTGATCAGATCGGAATTCATGCTTGTACAACCTCTGAATTTTGGTATTTGCTGTATTTAATATTACTTTATATTATCTCATTTTTTGGCTGAAAAGTCAAGTATATGCGGCAAAGTTGAATAAATTTAACCATTTTTATATTGATTTTATTTATAAATGCAAATATAATAATATATTAATTGATAGTATTTGTTTTTCGAAAGGAAAAATATATGATAAAGGTAAATATAAAAAAGCTGAACAAAGACGCATATATTCCGAAAAAAGGCTCCCGCGACTCGGCAGGATACGATTTATATGCATGTCTCGGCGAGGGAAAAAGCGTCATCATTCCCCCACACAAAAATATAAAAATCGGGACCGGCATTTCTATAGCTCTTCCTAACGGATATTTCGGCGCAATATTTGCCCGCAGCGGACTTGCAGCAAAAGAGGGACTGCGTCCGGCAAACTGCGTCGGCGTCGCCGATTCGGATTACCGCGGAGAATATATGATAGCACTTTATAATGACAGTGATACTGAACGCGTAATAAAACACGGCGACCGTGTAGCTCAGCTTGTAATACTGCCTTTTCTTTCAGTAGATTTTAACGAAACAGAAGATCTTGACGATACAGAAAGAGGAAGCGGCGGTTTCGGAAGCACCGGAAAATAACTTTGTACAATTAACATTCAATACATAATAAAATACAGCGGTAAAATTAAAATATAAACTTTTTTACCGCTGTATTTTTATTTTTATTTTGATTCTTCAGCCTGTTTTCAAGTGTGTTTTATTTGCAAAATTCGGTTTATCTTAGTTTTTTTCTGTCAGCTTCAATAAGCAGTCTTAAAGCTTCAACAGCAGTTTTTACTGCGATATCTGTATCATAGCACAAAGTTTCCGGAAGTCCCATGGAGCGGCGAGTCTGATTCCCTATAACCAGCAGTACCGAACCCACTCTGACTCTGCGCACAGATCCCACAATAAACAGCGTAGCCGATTCCATTTCACTTGTGAGCGCACCGCATTTTATATATGCGTTCCATTTATCTTTCAATATTTCGCCAACCGGCATGCTGTCAGGATCATGCTGTCCGTAAAACGAATCCTTGCACTGCACTACTCCTGTATGGCTATTATATCCGAATTTGCCGGCAGCCTCCCTTAAAGCCGAAACTATCTCAAAATCCGCCACCGCCGGATATTCTTCAGGAGCATATTCACGGCTTGTCCCGTCAAGTCTTACCGCGCCTGTCGCTATAACAAGATGTCCGGCTTCTACCTCCGGCTGCATGCCTCCTGAAGTTCCGACTCTTATAAATGTGTCTGCTCCTATATGTATTAGTTCCTCAAGCGCGATAGCGGCTGACGCTCCACCTATACCGGTGGATATCACTGATACTTTTTCTCCGCTTATATATCCGGTATATGTTGTGTATTCTCTGTTTCTCGCAATAAAGGACGGTGATTCAAAATACTCTGCAATCTTTTCACATCTGCCCGGATCACCGGGAAGCAAAACATATCTGCCGACATCTCCTTTTTTTAATTTTATATGATATTCAAACTCATCAGAATAAACAAGCGGCATATTATTTTCCTCACAAACAGTTTTTTTATTTATTTTATCAGTAAAATGTAAATAAATCAACTTAATAATACTCTGCGTCGTTTCAAAACAAAAACACAGTATAGTTTTTTTCCGTTTTGCATAAAATGTTACTGCATATATCCTTAAACTTTAAAAAAGAAAAAGGAATTTAAAAAAATGAAAAAAGCTATAATTCTTGCCGGAGGACGCGGCACAAGACTTTCGCCGCTGACGGATGAAACACCAAAACCGCTTATGCCGTTTTTAGGAAAAAGCCTCCTTGAACGTATAATTGAAAAACTCGCCATCAGCGGGGTTACTGAAGCAATGATTTCAACAATGTACCGTTCAGACAAAATAAAACGTGTCATAGGAGATAAATGCGCAGGCGTACAAATCAAATATCTTGAGGAAACCACTCCCTTAGGCACAGCAGGTGGACTCAAATTTGCTCCAGAACTTCTTTCGCTTGACAAAAACGAATCTTTCATTGTGATATCGGGAGATTGCGTATGCGATTTTGATATTAAAAAAATTTCAGATTATCATGAAAAAATAAACGCAGACGCCACAATAGTTACGGTTGAATGTGACAGTCCTCTTGAATATGGGATAGTATTGTCAAATGGCGGAATGATATGCGGATTTAATGAAAAACCGCCATGGTCACAGGTAAACGGGAACAGAGTTAACACCGGAATTTATGTTTTAAAAGCATCTGTAATAGATATGATTCCTCAGGGAAATTATGATTTTTCAGGAGATCTTTTCCCCGAAATGTTAAAAAAAGGAATGAAACTTGCAGAATTTGCAGCTGACGGATACTGGTGCGACATAGGAAACATTGAAAGCTATTACAAGTGCTGTTTAGATGCACTTGACGGAGAAATGCCTGAATTTTGCCGCAAATCTGAAAATAAAGGAAACCAAAACATTTATACTGTCAGCGATCCATGCTATATTCCTGAAAGCGCACAAATCGGATCGGATGCTGTTATAGGTCCGAATACCGTTTTGGGACATAATTGTTCAATAGGCAAAAATACCGAAATAGCTGGGAGCATAATTCACGACGGCGTAAGAATTTCTGACAGCTGCCGCATAGAAGGCACAATAATATGTGAAGGAGCAGTTATCGGCAGCCGCTGTTGCATAGGAGGCGGAACGGTCATAGGCAGTGGAGCCGTTATACCCTCCGGAGCTTATATTCCCTCAAACACCGTAATAACTTCCAAAGACGGCAGCTATACTGTGACGGAAGAAAAAACCTCTCGAAAAAACTATTTCTCAGTAAAAGATGATCTTTTTACGAGTGAAAATGGGATTTTTCTGGGAAAAGACAAGCAATTTACTCGAAACGAAAACTTTTGCATAACAGTAGGAACTTCTGTCAGCGACGCGGTTGGACGCGGAGGAAGAATAGGCGTTATGTATGACAGCACTTCGTATGCACGTTCATATGCGGAAGCTGTAATGCTTGGGCTTGAAAAAGGCAATGCGTCAATATATGATTTTGGGAAAGGTTTTGAAAAGCTTGCAAAATATCTTGCGGTATTTTTCTGTACAGACTGTTTTATATATATAACCTCTGAACAAGAAAACATCTATGCCGGACTGTATAACAGAAATGCACTTCCTCCGTCACACAGCTTTGAGCGAAAACTTCAACAGTCTTACAGAGATATTTCCCGCAACGGAAAAGATGCCGTTCCTAAATACAGGGAATCAATAAGAAAAACAGAGTTGTATTATTATTGCGGTATAATAGATAATTTAAAAGCATATACTGGAAAATCTCTTTTTGAAGGAGCAAAAGCGGCATTTGTAAGCATGGGAGAAGAAAAAAACAACGCATATCCCGAATTAGAAATGCTGAAAAAAGGATTTGCCGAACTTGGAGGAAGCTGTGTCAGCAGAAAATTTGCAGAAGAAAAAAGCCTGCCTATAATATTTTACTCAAGTAAAAACGGCATACGAATAGCGCAAAGCAACTATGTATTTGATAAATATCATATTACTGCGGCACTTATTGAGCGTGAGCGTTCAAAAGGAAGATCGACATTTCTTCTGCCATATGTTTCTCCCGAAAAATATTCAGGAATAATAGGATCCGGCGCGAATGTAATATCCTACCCCACTTATTCCGGAAAACGTTTCAGCATACAGCCCGAACTGCTAAAAAGCTGTTATTGGATGACTGACGATATCATGCTTGCAGCGCGCGGTTTGTCTATGATATATTCCGAAAGAAAAAATCTCTCTGAACTTGCAGTGTCAGATATGAATTTTTCTTTTAAAGAAAAAACGGTTTTTATCCCGGACGGAAAAATGAAGACATTAATAATAAAAAAGCTTTCTCAGTCTGACGGACCGGTTTTATGTCAGGATGGCTATGAGGGCATAAAAATAAGCTATCCTAACGGTAAAGTAACCGTTGTTCCAGGAAAAGCTCAATATTTTAAAATATATTCTGAAGCCGTAAATTCAGAAATTGCCGAGTCACTTTGCGAACAAGCTGAAAAAAATATTCTTGATGCCGCTGAAGATAAATAGTAAAAAGATCCGCCGAAACCTTAAATAATTTCGACGGATCTTTCATCGTCAATGAAAAATTATTTATATATAACGGCATCCTTTAGCAGCATTTTTATATTCTATTCATACTTCATGGAAAAAAACATTATTTATTTTCCGTATTTTCCACCGATAAACTGGAAATACTCTGTGTATAAAGAAAAATCTGCAGTAACATTACGCTGCGTCAAGAGGTATTTTTATGCACAACGGCAAGGTGGAAATATGCGGTGTAAATACCGCAAAATTAAAAGTACTGTCCGGAGAAGAAAAAAATGCGCTTCTCCGCCGCGCAAAAGAAGGCGATCAAAAAGCCCGGGAAGAGCTTATAAACGGAAATTTAAAACTTGTTCTGAGCGTTATAAAAAGATTCTCCTCCCGAGGAGAAAATCCTGACGATCTTTTTCAAATAGGATGTATTGGACTTATAAAAGCGATAGACAACTTTGATATATCACTTAACGTACAGTTCAGCACTTATGCTGTACCTATGATAATCGGAGAACTGAGAAGATTCTTGCGAGATAACAATGTCATAAGGGTATCAAGATCGCTTCGTGATCTTGCATATAAATCACTGGGAGCAAAAGAAGCTCTTGCAGCAAAACTTGACCGTGAACCTACCGTTGAAGAAATAGCGAAAGAGCTTAATGTACCCAAAGAAGAAATTGTAAATGCTCTTGATGCAATTGTAGATCCAATATCGCTTTACGATCCTGTATTCTCGGAAAACGGTGATTCCGTGTATGTTATGGATCAAATAAGCGACACAAAAAATACAGATGAAAACTGGCTTCAGAAAATAGCTATTTCGGAGGCGATAAAAAATCTATCGGATAGAGAAAGAAGCATAATTGAGCTTCGTTTTTTTGAAGGGAAAACACAAATGGAAGTCGCTCAGGAAATTCATATAAGTCAGGCTCAGGTTTCACGTCTTGAAAAAGGGGCATTGCTTAGAATAAAAAAGCAAATTTAGCTCTATAAATTATAAATAATTTACCGTCCTTTGCACTAAATCAAAGGACGGTAAATTTTAGTATGTACACCTATATCCGTCAGAATCAGCATATTCAGCATTGTCAGCTGAAAAGCCAAGACATTCCCGAACTATTCCCGGAAGCTCGTTTCTGAGTTCCTGATTAGGCGAATTCAGTACATGCTGTGCGTAATATAGGGAAAAACTGTGTTTTATATCAAATGCTGCATATGCTGCCGCCGCTCCTCCCCAGCCAAAATCAGTATGCAAAGACTTTTCGTCAAGCGGACATCTTAAGCCGAGTCCGTATCCATATCCCCTTTTAAAAAGCGGATATTCTTTCAGCTTACTGACCGGCAGCCTGCTTGCAGTCATAAGCTTTATTGTTTCTTTTGAAAGAAAAACATCTCCTATACGCAAACCTTCAAGAAATTTCATATAGTCGTCAACACATGTTATACAGCCTGCTCCGCCACTTTCATATTTATTTCCAAAACGGCTGAAATTTCCCGATAATTTTTTATATTCTCCGGTTTCCGAATCATAAATATATTGAGCCGCCAGCTTTCCGGATGAAATCTTATCAGGCAGATATGTTGTATTTTCCATTCCTGCCTTATCAAAAACAGCTTTCTTTATATACTCTCCAAAACTTTCTCCCGCTATGACCTGAACGACAGCTGCAAGCACATCATGGCATAAACTGTAATTAAACCTTTCAGAAGGCTCAAATACCAAAGGATCTTTTGCCAAATAACGCATCATTTCACGTGTTTCGGCTCCTTCAATTTCATTTTTCCCGGCTATGATATTTTCTGTATTTACATCATATGTAAAACCGGCTGTCATAGTAAAAAGATCCTCTATTGTTATAGGTTTCTTCGCTTCACGCAGAATCCCGTTTTCATATACCGTCATTTTCTTAAATTCGGGCAAATAATCGCTTAATTTATCTGAAAGGGATAATTTTCCTTTTTCAAGAAGAGTTAACGCAGCCGCACATGTTATCGGTTTTGAACATGAATATATTTCATACAGTTCCTTCCCGTTTACCGGCTGCTTTTTTTCATAGTCAGAATATCCGTACATTCTGCGGAAAACTTTTTCGCCGTTATACCTTACCTCTATATCAAAAAAAGGAACTCCCATATCAATAAATTTGTCAAGTAATTCATTAAGCCGTGAAAATGACCTCATTTTCTTCACCCCTCAATTTATATTGCCGTATATTATTATACATATATTGCAAAATAAATCAACATTTTTTCATTAAACTATAAATGTTTACCAGTCAGCATTGCTTCCGTCTTCATAATACTGTCTCGGCGTCGTCCATCTCCCGTCATATATTTTGTCTTTAAGAGCTGATTCGTCAATTTCTATACCAAGTCCCGGCTTTTTAGGTATATCTATATATCCGTTTGTAACTTTGAAAGGTTCTTTTAAATACCCTACCCCAAGATCCGATCCATCATCATTTCCCGGATGTTCCTGAACAAGAAAATTAGGTATGCATGCGTCAAGCTGCAAACATGCCGCAAGAGATATCGGCCCTAATGGATTATGAGGTGCTACGCTGCCGTAATATAGTTCTGCCATAGCCGCAAGCTTTCTTCCTTCAAAGATTCCTCCTACATGGCAAATATCCGGTTGAATAATACTTACTGCCTGTTTCTCAAGCAGCTCTCTGTATGCCCATTTCCCAAATAACCGTTCCCCTGACGCGATCGGAATTGTAGTTGAACGCGCTATATTCACCATGCAGTCAATATTCTCCGGCAAACACGGTTCTTCTATAAAAAACGGCATATACGGCTTTAACAGCTCTGCAAATCTCTGTGCCATCGCCGGACTTACTCTTCCGTGAAAATCAATAGCCAAATCTATGCGATTCCCTATTTTCTCCCGGACCGCCGCAAACCTTTCTATGTGTTTCATCGTCTCTTCCGGATTTTCTATCGGCCTTATCGGCGGAATAATAGAATATTTCAGTGCAGTATATCCGGCTGACAATCTTTTCTCAGCAATTTTTAACATTTCTTCAACTGTATTTCCGTCTTTTATCGCCGCCGCTTTTATATGAGTATACATTCTTATCTTATCACGACAGGCTCCGCCTATCATTTCATATACCGGGCATCCGTAATATTTTCCTTTTATATCCCACATTGCCTGCTCTATCCCACTGATCGCTGACATCATTAACGGTCCGCCGCGGTAAAATCCTCCTCTGTATAACGCCTGTATATGATGCTCTATACGCATAGGATCTTTCCCTATAAGATATTCTTCATATTCCCGTATAACCGCTTCTACCGATGTACAATGTCCTTCAAGCACCGGTTCTCCTAGGCCTATAATATCTCTGTCAGTATGCATTTTTAAAAACATCCACCGCGGTTTGACCTTTATTAGTTCAAGTTTTGTTATTTTCATTTTCCTTTATCCTTTCTAATCTAAATAAAACCTTATAAATACTTTTTACAATTATATATTAATTATATATTAATTATATAAAACCGTATATAAAAATCTTGGCGCGCTTTTTAGATATATTCTTTATATTATAATATATTTTCGGCGGCGTCTGAACAGCAATAAAAATTTATACTTGTCACAATAAATATTATGTTTATAGTTGACTTTAAAACAATTTTATGATATTATATTAAAGTATATTTAAATAGTTCTGCGCCCGTGGCGGAATTGGTAGACGCGCCAGACTTAGGATCTGGTATCTTCGATGTGGGAGTTCAAGTCTCTTCGGGCGCACCAGGCAGAGCCTTGAGCCGATTCGTGCTCCTGGCTCTTTTTTTAATTGAATAAAGATGCAAGCGTCAAAGCTTGGCATTTTTTAGTCCCCCTATATAAAAAATAATCCGGACTCTTTTTGCGGTCCGGATTATTTTATTTTTTAACTTTGAATTACACACTTTCCATAATATTTTTATGACTGTTGCAATCGCGGTTTCTGGCGGGATTTATTCTGGATTCAGCAATAATTTTTTCTTGTTTTAAAAATAGAAACACTTATATTTTTTTAAGTTTATACGCACATAAAAACACAGCATTTAAAAGTTAAGTTCTCATATTTGTATTTTTTGTTTGTAGGTATTGTATTAAAATATTAAAAGACCCTCTCTTGTCTAATCCACCTGACGTGAATTGTTGGTATATACTTTCCCTTTTTCATCTCTGTTAATCGGAATTGCCTTTAAATGAAAAAGGATACAATTACATGGACATTTTATATCAATTTCATATTTTTCTTTTTCGCCTCTATATGTAAAATTACCGCCGCACCTAATAACTTCACACCATGTAAATAAATCAATCATAACTCTTGGGCATATACCTTCAGGACATCCATATGAAAAAACAAATCTATCTCCCTTTTCTATACCAAGTCTGCAATTTCCGGCTTTTCCTTCAATGGCGGTTAATTCAAACATCCAATCTTCTACTACCCATTTTTGCATATTAGTATCCCCTTTTTTACCACAATTTGCTTGTCTATTAGAAAAAATTTTATCAAAAGATATAAATTTTCTATTATTTCTCAGTTTTTTATATCTCAATTATATTTCTTATTGCTTTTTCAGCTTCCGAAACTTCCTTATGAAATGCCGCAGCCGGAACTCTCAAAGCTCCGTTTCCCAAAATTATAAGTTGTTCAGGTCCGTCTGACGTTGCAACACGCACTCGGTGCTTTTTTGACAGCTCATGCGAAACACGCTCAATATATGCATCGGCAGTTTCAGCCTCTTTAGTATATACTACATCTATATTCCTGTATGATTCCACAGTCCCGGGGTTCTTTTTAACTTTATATGCGTCAAAAACAAGTATTATATTTATTCCTGAAAAGCCCTGATAATTGCATAAACGGTGTATCAGCGAATTTCTTGCAAGATCAAGGCTTTTTTTTGCTTCTGCTACAAGCTCATCCCATGCGAAAATAATATTATATCCGTCCACAAGCAAATATTCTTCCCCGTCAAAAACCGGCATTTTTTTAGGTCTCTGTTTCTGTTTCGCATTTTCCGCCTGATCCGCATTTTTTACCTCATGCTTTATTTTCCCGCTGTCTCGGCGCCGTATAGGTCCGTATGTCCGGACAAATATTTCCATAAGCTCCTTGTCATCCGCAACATTTGCAAGATATCTTTCCGCTCTCGCCTTGAGCTCCTTTTTCGCCTCCTCAGCTTCAGCTGGTCTTCCGAGCACACGCTCTATATGCATATAATTTTCAACTTCATTCCATTTTACAAGAAATCCCGCCCCATGCGCGCAAAATACGGAATCGCAGGGATTTTCCTTATCCGCATCCGCGTCATACCCTATCGCTTCTATAACTTCTTCGCTGTTATGGCATTCTTCATATCCTTTGAGTGTAAAAGATATATTTCCTTTGCCATGAGAAAAATCCGCAAGCGTATGACCGTAGTGCTGTATTTCCGAAACAGGTGCAATTCCTGTAACTACAGACATTTCTCCATCGCTTTCCGGCTGATTTATTACCGCCCCTATTCTCTGCATATCCGCCATAACCCTGCCGACCGATGTGTCCGGAACACTTATCCGATAATTATAATAAGGTTCAAGAAGAACTGATTTTGCCCGTCTTAAGCCATGACGCACCGCACGGTATGTCGCTTCTCTGAAATCTCCGCCTTCAGTATGTTTTTTATGGGCTCGTCCGGCGACAAGAGTAATTTTCATATCTGTGATAGGAGATCCTGTAAGCACACCGAGATGTACCTTTTCCTCAAGGTGAGTAAGTATTAATCGCTGCCATGAACGTTCAAGCTCGTCTGTCGAACAGTCCGTGCAAAACGACAAACCACTTCCCCTTTCACTCGGCTCTATAATCAAATGTACCTCGGCATAATGACGCAGCGGTTCATAATGTCCGACTCCCTCCGCTATATCGGCAACCGTTTCTCTGTATATTACACTTCCAGCGTCAAAATCAACAGAAATACCGTATCTCTGCTCTATTACATAACGTATTATTTCAAGCTGTACCTGTCCCATTAAGAGCAGCTTTATTTCTTTTTTCCGATCGTCATACGATATTCTGAGCTGCGGTTCTTCTTCTTCAAGCGTCTTTAGCTTTCTGTATACTACAAACGGATCTTCTTTCTCGGGCAATATCATTTTGTAATTAAATACCGGTTCAAGTACGGGTAAAGAAAGTTCTTCCTCAAAGCCAAGAGTATCTCCTGACATTGCGCTTTCAAGTCCGGTAACCGCACAGACAGTTCCTGCAAAAACCGTCTTTACACTTTCATATTTAGTTCCTGAATATATTCTTATTTCGTCAACTTTTTCCTGCCACTCCCGGCCGTCTCGCGTTTTCCCACAAAGCTGATCTTTTGCTGAAAGATTGCCTCCTGTTATCTTCATGTGAACTATACGTTTACCTGAATCATCATGAGTTATTTTGTATATTCTTGCTCCGAATCTTTCATTGCGATAAGGCTCTGGTGTATATTTTTTTATACCGTCTAATAATTCCTTTACTCCGTCAGTTTTTAAAGCCGATCCGAAAAAGCATGGAAACAGCTTAGCTTTTCCTATCGCCGCTGATATATCCGCCTCGCTCAAAACTCCATCCGCCAAATATTTTTCCATCAGCTCTTCGTCACACATCGCGGTTTCTTCCCAATCCGAAAGCTTGTCCGATTCTATGCATGAAACAGATAGTTTTTTTCTTATTCCTGACATCAAAGTTTCCCTGTCGGCCGACGGAATATCCATTTTATTTATAAAAATAAAAACAGGTACATTATGTTTTCTAAGCAGTCTCCACAAGGTTTCCGTATGGCTCTGTACTCCGTCAATACCGCTTATAACAAGTATTGCAACATCAAGGACGGCAAGAGTTCTTTCAGTTTCCGGTGAAAAATCCACATGACCGGGAGTATCAAGCAGTGTATATTCATAATCTTCTCCGCGCAGCATAGCCTGCTTTGAAAATATTGTTATTCCTCGCTGACGCTCAAGCTGATATGTATCAAGAAAAGCATCCGCATGATCAACCCTTCCCAGCTTGCGTATATTGCCTGAAATATATAAAAGAGCCTCTGAAAGCGTCGTCTTGCCAGAGTCAACATGCGCCAAAATTCCTACAGTCAATTTTTTCATCGGTTATATCCTTTTAGGGCATTTTTATATTTAATAATAATTTACATTATATTTTACTATATTCCCAGCAATTATTCAAGAGTTAAACAATTTGACATTATCATAAATTTGTGATAAACTTATTTAAAATATTTATTTGAATACTTTAAAAATGCTTTTTATTACAGCAAACTTGTAATTTTTGAAAGGCACGGCAATGGATGAATTTTCACGAAGCAGGCTGCTGCTTGGATATGAAAACCTAAAAAGACTTGAAAGAGCTCACGTCGCAGTATTCGGACTCGGCGGTGTAGGCTCTTATGCTGTGGAAGCTCTTGCACGTACAGGAATAGGCAGCTTTTCGCTGTTTGACTCGGATACCGTCAGCATAACAAATATAAACCGTCAGATAATAGCAATGCACAGTACAGTCGGCAAATATAAAACCGAAGCCGAACATATTCGCATATCCGATATAAATCCCAACGCTAAAATATATGAATACAGGATGTTTTTTTCTGCCGCAAATGCTGAGCAGGTAGATTTTTCAGCATTTGATTATGTTATTGATGCTATTGATACAGTATCTTCAAAAATACTTCTTGCGGAAATATGCTCATCCCAAGATATTCCGATTATAAGCAGTATGGGAACCGGAAATAAGTTAGATCCGACAAAACTTGAAATTTCAGATATTTATGACACTTCAGGCTGTCCGCTTGCGCGCGTAATGCGCCATGAATTAAAAAAGCGCGGAATCAAAAAACTGAAAGTAGTTTATTCGAGTGAAATTCCGATATCTCCAAAATATAATGCGGCAGATACGGAAACAAAAGGAAATACCGGCCGTCCTTCGCCCGGAAGCATCGCTTTCGTGCCTTCGGCGGCAGGACTTATTATGGCAAGCACAGTAATTAAAGACTTATGCAATATATAAAATAAAATTTTTAATTTCACGGAGAAATAATATGAAAAACAACTTTAATGCAGAAAAAGTAAAAGACGATATTATCGAATGGATACGGAATTTTTTTGAACACAATGGAAAAGACTGCAATGCCGTTTTAGGTATATCCGGCGGAAAAGACAGCTCAGTATGCGCCGCTCTGTGCGTTCAAGCGCTCGGCAAAGACAGAGTTATCGGAGTTTTAATGCCTAACGGAACTCAGACAGATATTGACGTTGCACGCGATTTATGCTCTTTTCTCGGTATACGCAGCTATGAGATAAATATAAAAGATGCGTATGAGGGTATCATAACAAAACTGCATTCAGTGCTACAAACAACAAAACAAACCGAATACAATCTGCCGTCACGCCTCAGAATGGCTACGGTTTACGCAGTATCTCAATCTCTGAACGGAAGAGTTGTAAATACCTGTAATCTGTCTGAAGACTGGGTGGGATATTCTACAAGATACGGTGATTCAGTCGGGGATTTCAGTCCTCTTTCGCGCCTTACGGTAACTGAGGTAAAAATGCTCGGAAAGGAACTCGGACTTCCGTCAAAATTTGTTGATAAAACACCTATTGACGGTCTTTGCGGAAAAACCGATGAAGAAAATCTCGGATTTACATACGCCGTACTGGACAGATATATCCGCGAAGGAGTATGTGAAGATGAAAAAATCAAAGAGATAATAGATACAAAGCACAAGAATAATCTGTTCAAGCTTGAACTTATGCCCATTTTTGAGTACAAGCCAGAATAAATTTAAAAAATTTTATAACTAAAAAACATTCCGATAAAAATAAAAGTTCGGAATGTTTTTTTATATTGATTTTTTGCAATATATGTGGCATAATATTGTATATATATTGCAATAACTGCCGGAGGAGCTATGAATTCATCTGCTAAACCTAAACGCGGATATTTGAATCAGGATTTCAAGCTGTTTCATATTTATGATAAACGCGCAATGGATTTTGACAGCCATTCTCATGATTTTCATAAGATCATAATATGCCTGAGCGGAAGCGTAACTTATATTATTGAAGGTAAAACTTATATTCTTTCCCCTTGGGACATACTTCTGGTACCTAAAGACATGATACATCATTCAAAAACCGATTCCTCTCTGGCATATGAACGCATAGTTCTTTTTATTGACAGCGAATATCTTGATACGCGCGATGACAGCTATACTCTTTCTAATTGTTTCAGAAAATCCGCTGAGTACGGAAAATGCCTTTTTCATGCAGACGGCGCCGCACGTTCTGATATTTCCTCAGCTGCAGACGAGCTTGAAAAAGCTTTATCCTTTTCTGAAAATTACGGTTCCCTTCTACTTCAGCAGGCGGCTTTCATAAGACTTTTGGTATATATTAACCGTCTTGCGGCAAATGATGACGGACTTGAAGGATTTGTCTCTGACAAACGGCTGGAAAACATAATTTCTTACATAAACGAACATTTTGCAGATGAACTGTCAGTCGGAGCTCTTGCTCAGAAATTTTATATGAGCCGTTCATATCTTATGCATAAATTTAAAGCAGTGACAGGAGGAAGCGTATACGGTTATATAAATCAAAAACGTCTCACCTCTGCATTAGCAATGCTTAGGAAAGGAGCTTCTGCATCTGATGCGGCAAAAGAATGCGGTTTTTCAGACTATACGGTTTTTTACCGCAGTTTTAAAAAAATGTACGGCTTTTCTCCTGGTGAGGTAATATCAGGCAAGCAATGACTTTCTGATACACATATATAATAATGTAAAAAATGATGAGCGGCAATACCGCTCATCATTCTTTATACACTTAAAAATAATAATTTTAAAATTTACAGCAAGTTATTCCTCACTGATCTTATTCTCATCGATTATCTTCTGAGCTATAGGACCGGGAACTTCCTCATATCTTACAAATTCATAGTCAAAACTGCCGCGTCCCTGAGTCATAGCTCTTAAGGATATCGTGTAGTTTGCCATTTCTGACTGAGGAACTTCCGCCTCAACAATACTTACTCCCGCTTTTTCTGCCTGACCAGTTCCGAGAATTCTTCCGCGGCGTTTGCTGATATCTCCGATAATATCGCCCATATATTCATCCGGTACATATACCTTAAGACTTCCCACAGGCTCTAAAATCGCGGGATTTGCGTTTTTAAGCTCCTTATATGCCAAGGCAGCAGCCATTTTAAATGCCATTTCGGACGAATCCACATCATGGAACGAACCGTCATAAAGATCAGCGCACAAACCTACCATCGGGAATCCTGCAAGCACGCCTTTCTGCATACATTCTAAAAGTCCTTTTTCAACTGCGGGATGGAAGTTTTTAGGAACTGAACCTCCGAATGTGCTTTCCGAGAAAACAAGTCCGTTATCGCCCGGAGCAAAATGTATTTTTACATGTCCGTACTGTCCGTGTCCGCCCGACTGTTTTTTATGTTTTCCTTCAGCGTCAATCTTTTTCTTTATAGTCTCACGGTAAGCTATCTTGGGTTGTGTAAGCTGAACGGTAGTTCCGAATCTTGTTTTAAGCTTTGATACAATTATATCGAGATGCTGTTCTCCGAGACCGTAAATCAGCATCTGCTTTGTTTCGCGGTTATTTTCATATCTCAGAGTCAAATCTTCCTCCAAAAGTTTTGATATACCGCTTGAAATTTTGTCCTCATCGCCTTTTGCCGAAGGAACTATACCCATTCCGTAATACGGTTTTTTATACTCAATTTTTTTATACATTGTGTTACCTGAAGCAGAAAGCGTATCATTTGTATTGGTATTTGCAAGCTTTGCAGTAACTCCTATATCTCCGCATGCAAGCTCGTCGACTTCTGTTTGCTTCTTGCCCTTAATAACATATATATGAGCAAATTTTTCATTTTCACCGGTAGTAAGATTTTTCAAGGTCATATCACGCTTTAGAGTTCCGTTCATGACTTTAAAATAAGACATTTTTCCAACGAACGGATCGGCGACCGTTTTAAATACAAACACCGCCGGAGAACCTTCAGGATCAATCTTGACATAATTATTATCGAGATCACGCTCATGCTTTTTGCCAAAAGGATTCGGAAACGACTTTGCAATAATATATAAAAGAGATGATATTCCGTCAAGAGTAAGTGCCGAGCCAACCATAACAGGCGCTATACTTCTGTCGTTGATTCCTTTGGATAAAGCGTCTGTCATTTCTTCCTCGGTAAATTCCTCTTCGGCAAAAAACTTTTCCATAAGTTCGTCGGAAGTTGATGCAAGCGATTCCATCAAAAGTGCTCTTGCCTCTGATATGTTGTCGGCAAATTTCGCATCTATATTTATCTCTTTTGCTTCCTTTCCGTCATATGCATACGCTTTATTCTTTATAAGATTTACGATTCCGACAGTTTTTCTGTTTTCAAATATCGGAATAGTAACAGGACATATAGTTTTGCCAAACTTTTCACGCATTGAATCTATAACTGCTGAAAAATTCGCGTTTTCATCATCAATCTTATTTATAAAGAAAGCTTTCGGCACTGTAGCTTCTGTTGCATATTCCCATGCAAGCTCACAGCCGGCGTCAACTCCGCTTTTTGCGTCCATTACAATAAGAGCGCATCCGGAAACACGCAATCCCTGCATTACTTCTCCGGAAAAATCGAGATAGCCGGGTGTATCTATGATATTGATTTTTTTGTCATTATAAAAAGCAGGAGCTATCGATGTTGATATCGAAAATTTGCGCTTGATTTCCTCGGGATCATAATCACACACCGTCGTGCCGTCAGATATTTTTCCAAGCCTGTCAGACGATCCTGAAATATAAAGCATTGCTTCGGCAACCGATGTCTTTCCGTTTCCCCCGTGCCCCAGGAGACAAATATTACGAATGTTTTCTGTTTTGGGTGTCGCTGTCGCCATAAATTTAAGACTCCTCTCTTATTTATCTGTCCGTAAAAGTTTGCCGATATATGTAAAAAAACGGAAACTGTTATTTTCCGCAATTATATATGCTTATGCCCTCTGTTACGGTTATTGACAACTGTTATACAGTTGCCATTAATAATATTATAAATCACTTTATAAAATTATGCAATATGTAATAATAATCATAATATATATAAAATAATTGTACATTATGCACAATTATTTGTAAATAAATACTGGTTTGTTTTCACATATTTTTTTTAATTACGAAACATATTGCTTATTTTTTATTGACATATTGATAATCTGTATGATAATATACAAGTGTAAAGCTGTTTTTATACTATATAATGAAAACAGTCTTTTAAAAATAATTTGCTAAGTAAATTTATAATGTTTTTATACCCGAAAGGAGATGAAGCAATGTACAATATGACATCTTCAGCTGACGCGATAAGGCAGATAGATATTGATTCTCAAAAACGCCGCTACGAAATACTATGCTCAGAGTCACGCTATAATAAGAGCGGAACCGTATATTTTGTTTCTGAAAATGGTTGTGATTCAGCCGATGGACTTTCTCCGGAAACCGCTTTCCGTTCGCTTGAACATATTTCAAAATTTAATTTTAAGCCTGGAGATACCATACTTTTCGCACGCGGTGAAACCTTCCGCGGTCAGCTTTTATGCCACGAAGGCGTAACCTATTCGGCCTACGGAAAAGGTCCGAAACCAAAAATATTCGCGTCAAAAGAAAACTCCGCATTTGAGTCTTGCTGGTCACTTGTTGAAGGCACAGAAAACATTTACCGCTACACCCGTGAGGTGTGCGACTGCGGAACAGCTGTCTTTGACAGCGGTCATGCACATTCCATAAAAGAAATTCCTTCATACATTGACGGCAGATTCTACATAAGAGGCACAGATATTCCTTTTGATTTTAAGAAACATATAAGATATGATCTGGGTATATTCTGCGACTGTGCTTCTTCCCTTAGAACACTTGAAAACGGCAGACAAGTTCCTGATATGTACGGAGGAAATAACAGCGGTACTTTATATTTAAGATGCGACAAGGGAAATCCCGGGAAAATTTTTTCAAGCATTGAACTTTCACGGCGTATCAATGCAATAATTCCGAAAAACGGCGTCACTATTGACAATCTTTGCATAAAATATGCCGGAGCCCACGCAATAGGCGGAGGAAATACCGAGAATCTTACTGTCAGAAACTGCGAAATAGGCTGGATAGGCGGCGGTATTCAAATGTACAATCCCGACGGAAGTGCAACAAGATACGGCAACGGGGTAGAAATATATGTTTCCTGCAAAAATTATACTGTAGAAAACTGCTATATATATGAAGTATATGACGCAGCTATAACCCATCAATTCAAAGGCAACAATCCCGTACCATGCACTATGAAAAATGTTTCTTACCGCGGAAATCTTATTGAAAACTGCGTTTATTCAATAGAATACTTTCTCGATCAAAATGACTGCATGGAACAAATTATGTCAGATATAATAATTGAAAACAACATAATGCGATTTGCTGGATACGGTTTCGGGACTCAGCGCCCTGACGGCTCTACTCCCGCGCATATAAAAGGATGGGATCACAAAAATCCCGCAGTTAATTTTGTAATAAGAAACAACATTTTTGACAGAAGCGGTCATATGCTCGTGCATACAGGATATAAGAACATTCAATTTAAGCCTGTTTTCTCCGGAAATGTATATATACAGAACGAAGGCGGCGAACTTTGCCGCGCAGGCGAAAATCCCACAAAACTTATAATGTTTGATAATAATGCTCGGAAAAACATATCAGATATTATAGGTGATAAAAACGCAGAAATATATACTGTGTATAATTCTGCACCATGAAGATAATATCGTTAAGATTTTATCAAACTGTTGCGTTTAGCTGTCTGTTTAATAAAATTACTTGAATTAGAGTTTTTCTTTTAATATAATATAATTGTTGTATGAAGCATTTCCACACAGGAGGTTAAAATATGAATAAAGTTCGGTTCGGTATAATCGGATACGGAAATATGGGCGGACAACATGTCAAATATTTGTCTGACGGAATAATCGAAGGCGCTGTTCTTTCAGCTGTCTGCGATATAAATCCAGACAAAATAAAAGCTGCAAAAAGCTTTCTCTCAGAAAAGCACCCTGAGCTTGAAATTTATTATTATGAAGACTATAATGAGCTTCTGAAGTCAGGGAAAATAGATGCCGTTATAATAGCTACGCCTCATTATCTGCATCCTACCATAGGTATAGAGGCATTTAAAAACAACATTCATGTTCTGTCTGAAAAGCCTATAGGTGTCTACACAAAACAAGTTTTGGAGCTTTATGAAGCTGCAAAAAAATCCGACAGAGTTTTCGGTATAATGTACAATCAGAGAACAAATCCGCTGTATCAGAAAGTCCGCGAGATTATAAGAAACGGAGAGTTAGGCGAACTTAAAAGATGTGTATGGATAATAACAAACTGGTACAGAACACAGGCATATTATAATTCAGGCGGATGGAGAGCAACCTGGAAAGGCGAAGGCGGAGGCGTGCTTACCAATCAGTGTCCTCACAACCTCGACTTATGGCAATGGATGTTCGGCATGCCTGTAAGAGTGCGCGGTTTCTGCTATAACGGCAAATATCACGACATTGAGGTAGAAGACGATGTAACAGCTTATGCCGAATATGCTAACGGAGCGACAGCTACATTTATTACTACGACCGGCGAATATCCGGGAACCAATAGGTTGGAAATATCCGGTGACAGAGGAAAGATAGTAATAGAAGGCGATACAATAAAATACACCAGGCTTAAAACTTCTGAAAGGGAATTCTGTTTCACCTCTACCGAAGGTTTCAGCGGACCTGAACAAGAAGATGTTGATCTCGGCATAGTAAGAGATAAAAACAAGTTATATGAGCATCAAGGCATAACTCAAAACTTTACAAGAGCTATTCTGTACGGAGACGAGCTGCTTGCTCCCGGTCTTGAAGGAATAAATGGGCTTCAGATTTCAAATGCAATTTACTTGTCCAGCTGGTTAAATAAGACAATAGAAATTCCGGTTGATCCCGATCTTTATTTTGAAGAATTATCAAAGAGGATAGAAAGCTCTAAATTTGAAAAAAAGAATGTAAAAGAAACTATTGCAGATCTTTCAAATACATATAATTCAAATTAAATAATATTTTGACCGTCTTTTAAACAGGCGGTCATATTTTTTTAATGAATCAATCCGTAATTATTTTATATTCATAGCAATATTATACTTAATTATAATTAAAAAACGACGTTATATAACTTTATTTTAATACATCTTGATAATACAAAATCTGCTGAAATTTATAAAAACAGGTATTGACAAATTTATTTCAGTATGATATAATACTACAAACCGTTGAGGAAGAGTAAGTAATATCTGAAAGTTTTTCTACAGAGAGCTGCCGTGGGTGTGAGTGCAGTGAAATAACACGGGTATGAATGGACTTCCGAGGGCAAGCTGAAACGGCACAAAGATTTGTGTCGGAATACGCAAGACGGAGTATGGCTCTCCGTGAAAAAAAGTCTGCATATAGATTGTATGCGTAAAGTGGGCGTTTTTACGCCAAGCAGGGTGGCACCGCAGGGTTTATTAGATCCTGTCCCGGCATTATTTTATGACGGGACAGGATTTTTGTTTTTCCGTCCCGCAAAATTATGAAAGGAGACAGAAAAATGTCGACAGAAAAAATCCCTTACAAAATTTATCTTGATGAAAGCGAAATGCCAAAAAGCTGGTATAATCTGCGTGCCGACATGAAAAATAAACCGGCGCCGCTTCTCAATCCACAAACTTTAAAGCCTATGACGGCGGCTGAACTTTCAGGAGTTTTTTGTGAAGATCTTGTAAAGCAGGAACTTGACAATGATACTGCATATTTTGAGATACCTGAAGAAATCAGAGATTTTTACAAAATGTTCCGTCCTTCACCTCTTATGCGTGCATATCGGCTTGAAAAAAAGCTCGGAACTCCGGCAAAAATTTATTATAAATTTGAAGGAAACAATACAAGCGGAAGTCATAAATTAAATTCAGCTATAGCACAAGCATATTACGCAAAAAAGCAGGGACTTAAAGGCGTTACTACTGAAACCGGAGCCGGTCAATGGGGGACTGCCCTGGCAATGGCCTGCTCATACTTTGATCTTGACTGCAAAGTCTACATGGTAAAAGTTTCATATGAGCAAAAGCCTTTCAGACGCGAAGTAATGAGAACTTACGGCGCTTCGGTAACTCCTTCCCCTTCTATGGAAACAGAAGTCGGCAAAAAGATCCTCGCCGCACATCCCGGTACAACGGGAAGTCTTGGCTGTGCTATTTCGGAAGCCGTCGAAAAAGCTGTGACAAGCGACGGTTACCGTTATGTGCTTGGCAGTGTTCTCAATCAAGTTCTGCTTCATCAATCCATTATTGGCCTTGAGACCAAAACAGCATTGGATAAATATGGAGTAAAACCTGACATAATTATCGGATGTGCAGGCGGCGGATCAAACCTCGGAGGCCTTATAGCTCCTTTTATGGGTGAAAAACTCAGAGGAGAAGCTGATTACCGCATTATCGCAGTTGAGCCTGCTTCATGTCCCAGCCTTACGCGCGGAGTATATGCTTATGATTTCTGCGATACAGGAATGGTATGCCCTCTTGCAAAAATGTATACACTCGGAAGCAGTTTTATTCCCGCGCCAAATCATGCAGGAGGTCTCAGATATCACGGTATGAGCTCGGTTCTTTCACAACTTTATGATGACGGATTGATGGAAGCGGTATCAGTTCCTCAAACTGCAGTATTTGAAGCCGCCGAAGAATTCGCAAGAACCGAAGGTATTCTTCCTGCACCGGAAAGCAGCCATGCGATAAAAGCCGCTATCGATGAAGCTATATTATGCCGTGAAAACAATGAAGAAAAAACTATTGTTTTTGGTCTTACCGGAACCGGTTATTTTGATATGACCGCGTATGAAAAATTTCACGACGGCAAAATGAGTGACTATGTTCCTACGGATGAAGAAATCGCCGAAAATATCTCAAAACTTCCTAAAGTTAATTAAACATACAATTTATTAAAAAAATCAAGGGATGTGCAGATTATGCCTATCCCTTGATTTTTTATATAAAAAGCTTTCGTTTGACTCCGAATTACCAGTTTTTTATAAGTACAACCTCGTTTTTATGAAGCGTGAAATTCGGTGTTCTGTCGCTTATCTCTGTCATCATATGCGTTTCATCTATTATATATTTTTTCATATCGCTGCCGAGATTTGTAACTATTTCCGAATCTTCATCAGAAATGTTAACTATAAGCGCTGCTTTTCTATCCTCATCTGCCGCCGCCACACAGTAAATTCCATCTTTTTTGCCGCTGACTATACATTCCGTCTGGTTTTTAAGAATATAAAGCTCACCAAATGCCTTAAAAGAATAATATGTACAAAGAGGCTCAAGCGTATATGAGTTAAATAATCCAGCATAACTTGAGGTGCTAAGTCTCGCGTCATAATAACATAGTATATTTGTATGACGGTTCTGAAACGAACACATCATGGCCGCCGCATTAGCACTGGCATACGATGTGCCTTTTTTACCTATGCCTACCGCATTATTCCACTCATTGCAATGCGTTTCTATATGTGATAAACCTTCAGCTGAAAGCCTCTCAGCTAAATATTCTTCCATTTTTTCGGTTCTGCTGACATCAGCATAACTGTGCCATGAAAAAAAGTCTATAGGAATATTTTTCTCTTTTATATATTTTATGAAACCGTCAAAAAAATAAATAAAATGCTTATGCCTTGCGTCTTCCGCGTTATCTGTTATAGCATAAAAACCACAGGATGCATATCCTCCGACTTTTATCGTATCCCCGAAACACGCCTTTAAATGTTTTGCAGTAACTGAATATAGTTCATAATACTCCTTCGGCGTGCCAGTCCACATTGCATTTGTTTTATTGTCCTGTCCGTTATCAGGTTCATTCCATATTTCCCAATACTTTATTCCGTATTTATATCCGTTTGCCCATCCTTCATTATAATGACGAACAATGTGCTCGCAAATTCGCGCCCATTTTAAATTGTCTTTAGGAGGAAAAATTCTGTATGGCCTTACATTAAAAAAATTCTCTATCGTTACACCTAAGCGATAGATAGGCTCGCACTTATATTTTTCAAGATATGATATTATTACGTCAGTAAAAGCAAAATCATATGACTTCGGATCATTTTCATCCGCATCAAAATCACGAAAAATATTCGGAATATCAACATATGTATATCCGCCGAATTGTCCTCCTACATCATGAAGACGTGAATATGGTATATGCGCCTCCTCAAGATAATGATAGTGAGTGTCATGTAGCCCGGATATCGGAGGCTGCCCTACAGCATGCATTGCTTTAATTTCTCCTATTTTTCTGTCAAAATTAAATTTTATTTCTGTCATGATTTTCCCTCTTTAAACTAATTATATCACTAACCTTAATATTATAAAAAATCTATTCGTTTTCATTAGTCTGCAATTTATAGTGATTATAGTTTATTTCATACAAAATGTCAATCTTTTTATTTAAAATATACAAAAATTATAAAAAAGCACACCGCAATTTATTAATTACAGTGTGCTTTTTTATTCAAATTTTTATTGTCTTAAAATACACCCACGGCATTTTAAATACTGGATGCTTTTATCAGCCTATAACTTCAAAAGCTTCTTCGGGAATAATATCATAAAAATACTCTACAAGCACTGCTTTATATTTTGTAGCGCACTCATTTACTATACTGTTAAATTCAGCTATGCATTCGTCACACAGAGAATAGTATGCGTCTCTTATTCCATACATTGTTTCCTTATAATTTTCAGATATATACTCAGGAGTAATAAGCGTTGTTTCGCTTTCATCGATTATCTGCTTGATAACCTGTTTTACCGACTCAAAAAATGGTTTAAATTCATCAGGATGAGTAAAGCGCTTTCTTGAATCTAGGTCTGCATAGAGCTTTTCCATTTCTTCTATTACTATATCATCTTCAGTCAAATCAACATCAGGAGTTTCTTCTCCTGTATCATCTCCGTCAGACCCTTCTTCTTTGTCATCACCAGTTCCGGTACCTGTTCCGGTTCCAGTGCCTGTTCCAGTTCCAGTGCCTGTTCCGGTTCCAGTGCCTGTTCCGGTTCCAGTGCCCGTTCCGGTTCCGGTGCCCGTTCCGGTTCCGGTGCCGGTGCCCGTTCCGGTTCCGGTACCTGTTCCAGTGCCTGTGCCTGTACCTGTTCCGGTTCCGGTGCCTGTTCCGGTATCATCTTCGTTATCGTCTTTATCTTCCTCCATAGCATCTACAAACGGTACAAATACGTATGCAAATTCTGCACGAGTTATAATCTCTTTTGCTCTAAAAGTGTTACCCTCTTCAAGTTTCATAAAGCCGTTGGAAATTACTGCCTCTACACTTTCACGAGACCAATCAGATACCGGATCAGAAATTTCAACCGGGAAAAGTTTATAAAAATTATTTATTCTGTCAAGAATAACGCAAACCTGTTCGCGTGTTATCTGCTCTCTTCCCCGGAAAGTACCGTCTTCAAAGCCTTGTATATATCCCTGTTTTTTTGCTACCTGAACTTCCGTAAAAAACCAGTCGTCTTCTGTTACATCTGAAAAATTATCTTCAGCTTTTTCTGTATATCCGAAAAGCTTATTGATCATTTTACAAAATTCAGCTCTTGTCAAACCATTTTCCGCACGGAAACTGCCATCCTCATATCCGTTTAAAATCCCTGCATTCTTAAGTTTTATAAGTGCCGCGTCGAGTTCAGATCCCGGCTCAACATCGGTAAATGTATATTCAAGTTTAATTTCTTCAGTATCTGCCGATGATAGCGTATTGTCTTCACCTGCGGAAACCGAAGCAGCTAAAAGACTTCCGGCAGCTATTACAGATGCCAGTAATAAAATTAATAATCTTTTCATAATGCTCCTTTATCTTCGTTTTAAAATATCTTTTGTGAAATTACGGGCAAACCTTATGTTTGCCCGTAACAGCATATAAACTTATTTATCAGCCAAGATATACAAGTACAGAAATATAATCGGAATTGATATTCAGCTTATACGCTTTTATTCTGTTATTTCCTTTGCTCAATGCTTCAGTATCTATTATAAAGCTTACATCAAAGTTATATCCGATTTTATTTGCGATCTTTTCAGCATATGCGGCAAGGTCAACGCTTACTCCGTTTATCGTTATAACCGAACCGTTTATCGTAACATCCAATCCTGAATTTTCAAGATCAAACGCAATATCTTCGATCGTCTTTGTAACTGTCTTGCCACCCTGTGTCATAGTAAAGCTACAGCAATCAGCGGCTATTGATATGCTTATATTATTTGATATATCAAATCCAGTTCTGTTGGAAACTATTTCACATGCTTTCGAATAAATTGAATCAAGCTTTTCATTTATGAGAGTATCTGTTGTTGTATTCCACAAATCAGAATTATTTCTTGAAACGAGCTTTCTAACAAGATTTTCGAAGGTATTCTTTGCTTCTTCAAACTTTCCGCTGCTAAGTATAGAGAACTTCTCGGCAAGTCTGTCATAATAACCGCCTATTCTTTCAGCAACAAGTTCTATTGTATCATCAAGCTCTTCTTCCGGAACATTATCAATCATCCATCCGCCGGCGTCATAAAGAAGAACTGCTGTCTTATAAAGCAGTGTATAATAATCATCCACACTCTTTATTTCATATCCCGAATAAGGCGAAGTCTTTGAATTTGATGTAACCAGCTGATCATAATGCATAAGATCTTCTATTTCCTTGATATAAGGATTTTCTTCATAATATTTATAACCCTTTATTGCAGGATCAAGCTTTGCCATGGCCTTATCATAGTACGGGATAAGTATTTGTGTTATAGGATTAACAACAACATCTACCGAAGAACCGATATAATATTCTTCGCCGTTGTATGAAGGATCAAACACCGCTTCTTTAACAGCATTTACTTCAGCTTTGTAATTATTCAAAGTTGTTTCAAAAATATCTCTCAAAGAATTCTCATCTATAACTTTGGTTATTACAGAAGGAAGCTTAGCCTTTATTTCTTCATATGTCGTATCTTCAAGTTTGTTGCTTATTGCTTTTACTATAAAGCGACGGTCAGTACCTGTGATGCTGTCATAATTTATAAGATAACTGTCTTTGTTCTTTAAGCTGTCTATAAATTCTTCGATTTCGTCATCGTAAAATACTGATGAACTGTCTAGTATTTGTTTTGTAAACTCACTTTCAATATCTGTGCTTATTTCTTTATACGCTTTTTCAAATATCTTATCTGCAAGTTCCTGTTTAAATGAATTGTCATCGCTCTTTATTTTTTCTATTATAACATTCTTTCTCTTTTCAGGATCATTCTTTGTTTCATCATCAAAGATATTCGAAAGCGAACTGTCTGCCATTATAAATTTATCGAAAGTTATCAGCAAATCCTCATTGCTTCCTTCTGGCAATTTATCAATAACATAAACTATCGCATTTTTAAAGCTTTCGGCGTCATTCTTAAGCATATCTTCAATAGCGTCGTCCGTATAATCTCTTATAGTTTCTTCGCCAAGAAGTTTAATAAGACGATATGCATAAGAAGCATTCATTATCTGACCGTCAGCATCCAAAGGCATATACTCAAAGTCATTAATGTTAAATGTTTTGCCTTTTATCTTTTCAAGACTGAGGTTTGCAGCTGTAAGTATTGCAGACCTGTTTGTACTGTTCCAAAGGAGGTCAAGCGCAGTGACAGGAGTAATGGCAGTATCGTCATAAGGAACAGAAAGCATTACTTTTCCGATTTCTCCAAACAGTGATTCAAGGCTTACGTTTAAATTTATTTTTTTGAAAAAGTAGAAAACATCTATATTGGAAGTTACTTCAACAGTATCATCAAAGACCTTATACTCATTTTCTTTTAGATAATACCATTCCCCGTAAATCTCATGTTTTACATTTCCGGGATACGTATCTGATATGATATCAGCCGAAGCTTCATATCCACAAATAAGCTTTTCATCCAAAGCTTCAGTAGCTGCTGATATTTCATCTGCAGAAACTGTTGAACCGCTCACAACATTAGATACCGTGTATCTCAGCGTATCATCATATTCATAGAATTTTACCGTATAAGTGTTTGTTATATCGTCAAACTTTGCTTCAACTGTAATGTTGCCATATACTGGAGTGTCTGCGGTAAATTCTACCTCTGATGCGCCTTCCGTATAGAACCAGCCAATAAAGGTCATGCCTGCTTTTGAAGGCTCTGTGGGAAGCGTGCCTACAGTTTTGCCGGCTTCTATTCCGGTCTTTTCATCGTATAATACTCCGTCTACGTTATATGTTACGGTGTATGTGACTCCCTGCCATTTTGCATTTACAACAAGGTCACCGTAAATTTTTGTATCAGCGGTAAACTGAGTTCCAGCTCCTGAATCCACATAATACCAACCGAGGAATAATGCGTGTTCTTTTTCTGGATCTTTAGGCAGAGCGGTTACTGACGAACCATACTCTACTTCTTCCTTGTGATATTCAACGCCTTCATTCATATATGTTACGGTATATTTATTGATAGTCCATGCGGGATATACCGTTATATCATCGCTTACAACAACTGATGAAGTAAATTCTATCTCATCGGTTCCGGAAACATAAACCCACTTATCAAAAGTGTAACCTGTCTTTTCAGGATCTTCCGGGAACTGAGATGAACTTAATTTTGTATCTATATCTATAACAGCAGTTATTAATTCATCTCCGTTTTTGTCATCAAGGAATTTTATATTAACCTGTTTTATCCATTTAGCATAAACATTTGTTGACGACTTTATAATTGTATTTTCATCAAATTCTGTTTCAACACCGGATTTTTCATAATACCAGCCGTCAAATCTGTAACCTGTTTTTTCCGGATCTTCAGGAAGCTCATATCCCGAAGATTTTAGAGAGCTATTTCTTCTTACTGTATATTTTGTAGTTGAAGAACCATTATCAGGATCTATTGTAACAGTATAATATATTATTCCTCCGCCAGTTCCCTGATATACCGGAGGCAAATCCGTATCTTCCTTTTCAACGCCGGTCTTAGCGTCATTATTTCCTGTAATTAAAGTATCATGCGCTCCAAGACCGGTACCGGAAGCCGATCCGCCGGCAACCGTTCTGTCAAGGAATGACGCCGGTGTATTGTAAACTGCGTTTCTGAATATACTTTCAGTGCTGTAATGATTGAAATTTACAGTTCCGTTAACGTCGTTTACGACAATGAGTCCGTTTTTATTAACGTTTCTCATCGTTACAAGTCCTTCGCCGCCGCGGAAAACAATACGACCGTCAACAATTACGTTTTCAAGAATAACGTTGGTGTTTCCTACGCCGTCGCCTATAATAAGATCCCCATGCACGTTTGTTTCAGACAAATGCACGTTATCTCCTGAAAGAATAACTTCTCCTTCGCAGTCTCCGAGAGTAATTGCGCCGTCGCGTCTTTCATATGCAGCAAATATATTGTACATTATCTGCGCAAATTCTTCTCTTGTTATATATCCCTTGGGCTTTAGGGTGTTATCGTCATAACCATTTAAGTATCCTCTTCCAAGGAAAGCGCAAATTGATCCGGTTGCGTAGTCTGATACTTCAGCCTTATCACTGAATTTATCAAGATATGTAACATCATTAGATCCGATTACAAGAGCCCGGGAAATAACTACAACAGCATCCTCGCGAGTAATAGGATCGTTTGGCCGCATTAAGCATTCCTCGCCTCCGCAACCGTTAAACGTCCTCATCTGAACTGCTTTCGCAATATCATCATAAAACCAATCGTCAGTCGACACATCTCCATAAACACCTTCTATGGGAGCTTTTACTTCTGCTCCGAAAGCTCTGTTTATAATTGCCGCTATCTGTGCTCGTGTCAGCAGCTCTTTAGGCCTTATCGTGTTATCCTCATATCCGTATATAAGTCCGTTATCAACTGCAGATTTCATTGCAGCATTGGACCATCCGGTAGGAAAATCGCCGAACTCATCGGCACCCGCCACGG
>CALWBE010000006.1 GCA_944375955.1 uncultured Clostridia bacterium
GCCGTTATCTCGTCCGGAACAAGCCTGTTTTTGTCCGTATTACTCTTTTTGTAGCCGTACGGCGGACAAGCACAGTATTGTCCGTGCTCACGCTTGTTTTTGAGAACCTCTTTGATTTTCTTTGAGCCGTCACGGATATAAACGTCATTCATTGCGTACATAAACGGTGCATAAACGAATGCATCTTCTGTGTTGAAGTTGTCAACAACCGTTACAAGCTGAACTCCCATTTCGGGCAAAATCTGCTCGGCATAGTCGCTGGCTCCGTTCATTTCTCGTCCGAATCGGGACAAGTCTTTTGTGACAACAGTGTTGGCAAGCCCCTTTCTAAGCTGTGAAATCATTTCCTGAAAGGCAGGTCTTTCAAAGCTTCCGCCCGACCAGCCGTCGTCAACAAACTCGCGTACAAGCGCAATTCCGTTTCTTTCGCAAAAATCCTGAATAATCACTCTCTGGTTCTGAATACTCGATGATTCAGAGCCGTTTTTGCTTTCCTCTCTTGACAGTCGAAGATAGGCAAATGCTATTCTTGTTTTATTATCGGTTTGCATTTGTGTCCTCCCCAACCGACCCATCTATATTATACATTACGCTTGCACTTGTTGTCAACAAAGGCTCGTAATTTCCGTTATTTTCCTTTGCTATACTTTCTGTTATGAGTTGCTTTACAGTGTTTTTTCCATAACATCTTTCAACCTTATAAAGTACAGGACTAAACTCGTAATTCTTTTTTGTCAAATAAATCACCACACTTTCTTTTTGTGATTTTATCTTGCCCAGAGTTTGGGCAAATTATCAGAATTGAAGAAGCAAAGGAAAAAGTTGCGAAGAAAACAAAAAACACACATAGGTATCCCGTAGATACAAAATGTGTGTTTAAAATCCAATAAATATTTTAGTTTCTGTAATTAGTTTCTCCTCAAAAGAGCATAGCTCTCCCAAGGCTTCCAAATAATCGTTTCAGTCCTGCGAAGGCATACGCCTACCAGAAAAGCCAAAAAAATCGTTCCAGTCTTGCAAGGAGAAATCCTCACAAGAAAGCCAAAAAATCGTTAATGCCTTTCGGCATCGACTGCTTTCCATTTTGAACACCCGATCTCACGCGTACCGGGCTGCCGGGAATTCGACCGTCCACGCAGCCAAAGACACTGTCAAACCCTGTTCGATGAAATGTTTCCCATCTCACGACTATATTATACCACAAGCAAAAATCATTTACAAGAGGTGGAGCTGTAAAAGTTGAAATTTTTTAAGTTGGCTTTGGAAACCCTTGTGCCACAAGGGTTTCAGAGGGGTAAGGGTGGAGAAATCAATATTTTTTTGAAGTGAAAATGATAAAGTTTTTTCGATAAAATGCTCCTGGTATCGTAGTTTCATATAGGACAGTATGAGGACATTACTGAAATTTGTATTTTTAAATTCAAGACTTGACTTGAAACTTAGGGGACATTTTTCTGTAGTTTTAATTGGGGAGCACAAGTGAAATTGAAAAAATGTATATTTTAGCCAAACATTAGATAAAATATTTTGTGATAAAACGGAAAAAATATTTACTGAACACTTGATTTTTGACTTGAAATAGTATATAATGGATTTACAAAACATACTATGGCGTAAAAAATATTTATCGAGGTGCGATTATGGAGATTAAAAGAGATGTATATTTACACCGCCTTATCGAAAGGAAAAATAATGGTTTCGTCAAAGTAATTACCGGTATTCGCAGATGCGGAAAGTCCTATCTTCTTAACAATATATTTTACGACCATCTGATAGCTTCCGGTGTTGATGACGCTCATGTTATCAAATTTGCTTTTGATTCGGCAGATGACCTTATGCTGATTGGAGAGGAACTTTTTGAAATTGATGATGAAAAGAGAAAGGTTTCTCCGGAAAAATTCATGAGCTATATGAAAGGGAAAATGACCGATAACGGAATGTACTATCTTTTACTTGACGAGGTACAAAAGCTTGGAAGCTTTGAAAGTGTGCTTAACGGATACCTTCGCAAAAAAAATATGGACGTTTACGTTACCGGCAGCAATTCCAAGTTTTTATCAAGCGATATAATCACTGAATTTGAGGGGCGTGGTGACGAGATTCATGTGCTTCCGCTTTCTTTCTCTGAATTTTATTCCGCATACGATGGCTCAAAGGATGAAGCTTTCGATGATTATATGGTTTACGGAGGTCTTCCTGCAGTTGCTCTTATGAATACGGAGGAAAGAAAATCCAATTACTTGATGTCGCAAATGCAGAATCTGTATCTTAAAGACATAATCAAGAGGTATAATCTTGCTGAGGATGCTAATATAGGCGAGCTTCTTGATGTTATCGCCTCTGGCATTTCAACTCTTACAAATCCCAGAAAGCTTGCAGATACCTTTAAAAGCGTAAAAAAGTCAACCATCAGCGAAGTTACCGTTGGCAGATATATCTCTCATATGGAAGATGCTTTTATGTTAAACCGTGTAAAGAGATATGATGTAAAAGGCAGAAAATATATCGGCACTCCCTATAAAATCTATTTTGAAGATATAGGTCTTCGCAATGCAAGACTCGGCTTCCGACAAATTGAGGCAACTCATATCATGGAAAACATTATTTATAATGAACTGCGTTACAGAGGATATAATGTTGACGTTGGTGTAGTTGAAGTGCGTGAAAAAGACAAGAAAAGTGGAAAAGAAATAAAAAAGCAGTTGGAAATAGATTTTATTGCCTACATCGGCAGCAAAAAGTACTATATCCAATCTGCTTACGCAATAAACGACGAAGAAAAGAAGGCTCAGGAAACCCGTTCCTTTGATAAAGCGGGAGATTCTTTCAAGAAGATTATAATTGTTGAAGGTACAATGAAGCCCCGTCGAGATGAAAAGGGCTATGTAATGATGGGAGTTAAGGAGTTTTTGCTTGATAAGAACAGTCTTGAAGCGTAAGCAGTATTGATTATTAACTTTCTAAGAAACATATGTGTTTTGATACTAACTAGAATATAATAAATAAAACGACAGGGATACAACCACGGTGATGTTATGCACTGTTTTCCAAAGCACGGCAAGAGCAATGATACCTTCCGTGATGATGTCAAGGCTCTTCTTACAAAGCATATTGCCGAACTTACAACTGTCAATGATATTGTCTGGGAGCTTGCTGCAAGAGGCATTCTTACAGACAAGGAACTGTGGTTTGAGAAGCTGGAAGAGGATAAATACAGCTAATGGGTTGTGAGAAAGGTTGCAAATTACACAAAAATAAACAGCTACTGAAAAACTGCTCGGGAGTAATTATCAAGGATACATTCGGACAGGAGTTCGATTCTCCTCGCCTCCACCAAACGTGTATTGGACGAACACCTACTTCTTTAGCGGCGGCTTTGCCGTCAAGGTGATGCTCTGATACGAAACAGAAACCGCCATCTTAGATGAAAGTCTAAGGTGGCGGGTTTTGTTATGTCCGCACATTCGTTAATTGCGCTTTCCTTTGTTACAATACAGGCAAAGGA
>CALWBE010000007.1 GCA_944375955.1 uncultured Clostridia bacterium
CGAACATACTCCACAGAAGCGTTGTTCATTTCCTCCAGGGCTTTTTGATACTTGCCCATGTTCTCTTTCATCTCGCCGCTGCCAAAGCCAATAAACTCCGCAACAAACGCCAGAACGATACCGACCAGAGAGGCAAGCCCGAACCGCCAATCAACGGCCAGTAAAATGATGACCATGACGATGGGGGCTGTGACAGACGCCACGAAATCCGGGAATTGATGGGCAATGAACCCTTCAACGCTCTCGATATTCTCATCCATGATTTTACGCAGGCGGCCACTGCCAATCGTTAGATGATACGAAGCCTCCCCCTTGTTTTTATTTTTTATTTTAAAATATCAAACGGTAAAATAAAATCATTTTAATTTATCTTGACTTTATAATCTTATAATATATTCTTTCAATATACCTGAACGACATGGGCCATATGCAAACAGCAAAAAAAACAATTACAAAATAACGCAGCGCATGCGCGATTCCGATATTATACCCTTCAAAAACAAACGCTAAAGGCGCTTTGAGTTTTGACTTTATAAATATTACAAGAAGAAAACCCGGTATAGTCTTTAATACCTGTACGGCGGGAGATGCTGCCGTATTAAATTTCACAAATTTTTTTTCAATAGGATATGCTACAGCGATCCCTGCAGCTCCGCCTAACATATAAAAAGCGTTTTTTTGTCCCTCCTCTATATTATACATATCTTCCGCTCCGATTGACGAAATCGGAAGAGAATATGCGTATGCAAGATATCCGGAGGCAAAAACGAGCATAAGTGCTATAATAGTATAAATCGCAGTATCTTCATTATTTACATTGTCAAAAATCAGTTTAAATCCTAAAACAAGAACAGCTGCCAAAAAAGCAGATACCGCAACATCGAGCGGAGTATGAACTCCTAGATAAAGTCTTGACATACAAGTAAAAAATGCGAGCAATATACAAATAGCAATGGCAATTCTTCTCTTTACGCCTGATAATATAATACCTCTCTTTTTTCCGCTCATTTCCGCAGCTATACATCCAAAAATGCCAACCGCATTCTGAGTGTGACCGCTTGGGAACGAATATCCTGCCGCACGTTCTCTCGCTTCCTCGACTATCGTAAAATCCGGATCCACAATCCATGGCCGCGGAACGCGAAACATAAGCTTTAACGCTTGATTTATAATTGTTCCAAAAAAGCAAACCGACATCATATAATATCCGGTCTTTTTACTGACACACCAGAATATTATCAAAGCCGCCGCTATAAAAAACGTTTCGTCCCCGAGTTCGGTTACAGCAAGAAAAAATTTATCTAAAATCGGACTGCGTATGCTTTCAAATAAATAAAGAAGCTTCATTCTATCTCCGTGTTTTTGCAATATTTAATACGTTTTATAAAAAATGCTATTATAATAATTAATATTTTCCTTCTTAAATTATATTACCAGCCGTTTTCTTTGTCAAGAAAATATTGATATACAATGCTGAATATTTGCCGTGCAACGAATACTTTAAATGATAAAGAAATCTGTTGAAATTTGCTTATCTTTATGATAAAATAATATTGATTTATTTTAGGTTTCTCTTTCGCTGATTTAAAACGGCTGAAGAAAACTCCCATGCAGTTCTGAAAGGATCATTCATGTAATATGAAAAAAACATACGATTACGTTAAATCCTGCGCTCTGTGCGAAAGATCTTGTTTTGTAGAATATGATGAAAAGTATATCTGCAAATATAAAAACCGCTGCACGGTTGTTGAAGATACCGATTGCTGCCGTCATTTTAAATTTGATCTTTTAAAGCTTGAACCTCCGCCAAAACTTCCTTACAAAGCCGATTCTGTGGGTATAATATCTATTTCGCCCGCAGATACAGATGAAAATAATAACAGCGAAAGGACAGAAAGCAATGAGTGATATTTTTACAAAAATTTTTAATATTGGTATAATTCCGGTAGTTGTGATAGATGATGAAAACGATGCGCTGCCGATTGCTCAGGCTCTTATTGACGGCGGACTTCCGGCAGCCGAAATAACTTTTAGAACACCCGCTGCAAGGAATTCTATCAAACGTATCAGCGAAGTTTTAGGAGAAAAAATACTTATAGGTGCAGGTACGGTGCTTACTGAAAAACAAGTTGACGAAGCTGCCGACGCCGGAGCTAAATTTATCGTAAGTCCGGGATTTTCCGAAAATATAGTTAAATACTGTATCAGCAAAAATTTAACAGTTATTCCGGGCTGCTCACGCCCAACAGATGTTGAAGCTGCAATACGGCTCGGGCTCTCAGTTGTAAAATTTTTCCCCGCCGAAGCGGCAGGCGGTCTGCCAATGATAAAAGCAATGAGCGCTCCATATACCGGAATGAAATTTATGCCCACAGGTGGCATTGATGAGAAAAATCTTGTTGAATATCTCTCTTTTGACAAAATAATAGCCTGCGGCGGAAGCTTTATGGTAAAAAAGGAATGGATTAAAAACAAAGAATTCTATAAAATTACTGAATCCGCTTCAAAAGCAGTCCGCTTAATGCACGGTTTTCATGCTGAACATATAGGAATTAACGCAGGATCTGACGAAAATTCCGCTTCTGTTTTATCCGCGTTTTCAGCGTTCGGTTTTTCCGTAAACGACGGCACCGACAGCGTCTTTCTCGATCATGATATTGAAATAATGAAAAAGCCATGGTATGGCAAATACGGTCATATCTGCATCGAAACTAATAATATAAAGCGCGCCGAAGCTTATCTTAAATCTTCAGGTTTTAAATTTATCGAGGAATCAAAAAACCTTGACCCTAAAGGTAATTATTCTGTAGTATATATCGACGGAGATTTCGGCGGATTTGCCGTACATTTGCTTCAAAAATGAATATGACAGAAAATTCGTCGGCAGAAAGACTCGAACTTTTACTTAAGGCTTATGAGTTGTTGTCGGATATAACTCCGAAAAAATACGACTGCGGTATTTTGTGTTCGTCTGTTTGCTGCAAAAATAACGGCAGCCACGGTAATGACAAAGAATGCGGTATGCTTCTGCTTCCCGGTGAAAAAGAACTTCTGTCCGGAGCTCCTGACTACACATTTTTAAACTCAGCAAATGAGACGCTTCTTGTCTGCGACGGAAAATGCATAAGGGAGCTGCGTCCTTTTGCATGCAGAATTTTTCCGTTTTATCCTAAAATAGTAGATTGTTCCGGTAAATATTCCGTTAGAATACTGCCTGATCCAAGAAGCTTTAATATTTGTCCCATAACAAATGATTTCAGAAAGCGAAAAGCGCGCATAGCCTTCATAAGAAATGCTAAAAAAGCTGTTCGAATACTTATGCGTGATAAAATGATTCTTGAAGAACTCATAAAACAAAGCGATATGATTTCAGACATAGAAGACTTGAGAAAGAAACTGTTAAGTGCAGATATCAAAAAATAATTTAAACTAAGATTTTTATAAGTATTTTTTTAATAAAAGGCTGAAGCAAATTAGAAATTTGCTTCAGCCTTTTTACTCAAAATTATATCAACAAGCTACATCATATAATTTTTTAGAATATTGCAACAACAGCCCCGTTGTACGCTTCTTCAATATATGACTTAACTTTATCGGTTTTAAGAGCATCTATCAAAGCCGCTATCTTTTCGCTGTCAGTATCTTCAGGTCTTATAGCTATAATATTAGCATATGTCTGCGCCGCGTCGCCGTCTGCACTTTCTATTGCAAGCGCTTCTTCAATATGAAGTCCTGCCTGAAGCGCATAATTTCCGTTGATTACTGCAATTGTGCCTTCATCACTGTTTTTAAGCTGTGCCGGTACCATATCCGCCTGCAATGCCTTTATGTCATATCCGCCGTCATCAACAATATCAAGCGTGGTTACTCCGACTGCCGCACTTGCGTCTTCAGGCAGCGTAATAAGTCCTTCCTGCTCAAGAAGCAAAAGCGCACGAGTCTCGTTGCTGTCATCGGCTGGTATTATAATTGTAGCTCCCTCGGAAAGCTCTGAAAGATCTGTCACTCCGTTTCCGTAAATTCCGAAAGGCTCGTAGTGAATAAGCTCTTTTGCTATAAGGTCTGTGCCGTTCTTTTCATTAAAACTTAAAAGATACGGTGTATGTTGGAAATAGTTTGCGTCAAGTTCCCCATCTGCGAGGGCTTTGTTCGGAAGAACATAATCGTCAAAAATCCTGATTTCAAGCGTATAACCTTTTTCAGCTAAATCATCTTTTACCTGCTCTAAAATTTCCGCGTGAGGAGTTGCACTGGCACCTACGATTATTGTTTTGTCATCATCGTTCTTCTCGGTGCAGCCTGCAAGAGATAATATTGATAAAGCTGCTGCGGCTGCAAGAAATACTGATAAAAATTTTTTCATTTTCACTTTCTCCTTAAATATTTTTGTTGTGTTTTGAAAATTAATCTTTTTAACGCATCTTTGATATAGCTTGCTTTTTTTGTTTTTATTTATTTTATCCTTTTATCATTTTTCATCGCTATTCTCATTCCGACTTCCTGTATAATTTCCACTATCACTATCGTTAGAAGCATACTTACCCATATTACATCGTATTCCGATCTCTGATAACCGTCAATAATAGCTATCTTTCCCAAGCCTCCCCCGGCAATAGTTCCTGCCATTGCCGAATACCCGAGAATAGTTACTGTGGAAATTACCGCGCCTACTATAAGCGACGGCGCTGCCTCCGGTACAAGCACTTTGCGGATTATGCCGAACGAACTCGTTCCCATTGCCTGAGCCGCTTCTATTACCCCTTTATCTACCTCTTTGATTGATGATTCTACCATACGGGCTACATACGGAGCCGCTGCTACGACAAGAGTGAAAATCATTGCACGGTTTCCCATGGAAGTTCCAACAAACAACTTTGCCGCCGGCAGAATTGCCACCATAAGTATTATAAAAGGAATGCTTCGGAATATATTTACTATAAATCCTATTATTTTATTGAGCCACCTTATCGGACATATTCCTTCTTTATCAGTTACACTTAAAATTATACCGAGCGGAAGTCCTATTATGTATGCTATAAATGTTGAAAGCAAAACCATATAAACTGTTTCCCAAACGCCCAATGCAAATACGCCGTTTTCCCACAGTTTCATAAATGCCTCTGACATGTTAATTAATCACACCTCCTCCGAATATTTTAATTTTATTGAATCAAGATAAGCCGTAACACGTTCATAATTATTTTCGCCTTCCGGAATCTGCAGTATCATTTGACCATACGCTTTTCCGTCTATATCCTTAGTATCCGCAAACATAATGTTTACCGGTACTCCCGACGATATAACAAGATTTGAAATCACAGGTCTTCCTGATGCTTCTCCGTCAAATATTATTCTCAGCCGCTTTTCGCCGTGCACAGTATCAGTTATTACAGTTTTTGGAAGTATAAGATCGCGCGCTATATCTGATTTCGGATTTACAAATACGTCGCTTACCTTTCCCTGTTCAGCAATGACGCTTTTGTCTATTACCGCAACACGGTCGCATATGCTGTCTATTACTTTCATTTCATGCGTTATTACAACAATCGTAACGCCGAATTCCTTATTTATCCTCTTTAAAAGTTCAAGTATTGACTGAGTCGTATTTGGATCAAGCGCACTTGTTGCCTCATCGCACAAAAGATACTTCGGATTTGTTGCAAGTGCTCTCGCTATCGCCACACGCTGCTTCTGTCCTCCCGACAACTGCGAAGGATACGCTTTTTCACGGTCTGACAACCCTACCAGCTTTAAAAGCTCACGTGCTCTATTTTTGGCCTCTTCCTTAGGCGTTCCAGCAATCTCAAGAGGATAACATACATTTTTTATTACATTTCTCTGAGCAAGTAAATTGAATCCCTGAAATATCATACCAATATTTCTTCTTACAAGCAACAGCTCTTTCTTATTAAGCTTTGTTATATCCCTGCCGTCTATAATTACTGCGCCTTCGGTAGGACGCTCAAGCAAGTTTATACACCGCACAAGCGTACTTTTTCCAGCTCCGGAAAGGCCTATTATCCCAAAAATCTCTCCATCATTTACACAAAGATCTATATTCTTCAAAGCGCAGATATCTCCTGATACCGTATGAAAGATCTTTGTTAAATTTTTTAGCTCTATCATTTTATTCTCCAAATAAAAAAGACAGAAAGTCTTGTACTTTCCGTCTCGTAATTACAAAAAACAAATTTTCCCGATACGAAAGACAAGTTCTGATTTAAGCAGCGAAAAACATGTACGCCGACATTGCGCACATGCACATCATGGTATCGGTCATAGAAAAAATATTGTATGTTTTCATAACCGCTTGCTCTCCTCTTGAACTTTCTTTCTAATATTTAGTAGTATATCACACAAAAATCCTATTGTCAACTATTTTTTATCTTATATTCCATATTTTGCTTTTCACGCATTCACCCTTTAAAATAATAGTTGATTTCTGTCGAGCAATATGATATAATATTTGTATATGTTTGGATAATATTATTAAGGTAAAGAGAGGTAAAAGCATTGGAAAGTAAAGTTTTTGATTTTATAGCAAAAGAGCAGGAACGTCAGGACAAAAATGTTGAACTTATTGCAAGTGAGAATTTTGTTTCTGACAATATTCTTAAAGCCGTAGGCTCTTGCTTTACAAACAAATACTGCGAAGGATATCCTTATGTCAGAACTACCGGTAGAACAGGCCGTTATTACGGCGGCACCATGTATGCTGATGAACTTGAAGAATACTGCTGCGATATGTGGAGAAAGGTGTATAATACTGATTACCATGTAAATGTTCAGCCTCACTCAGGCTCACAGGCAAATTTTGCCGCATATATGAGCGTAATAAAGCCCGGAGATACTATCCTTGCCATGAGTCTTGAAAACGGCGGACACCTTACACACGGCTCTGCTGTAAATTTCAGCGGAAAACTTTACAATATGGTATTCTATGGAGTTGATGAAAACGGTTTTATCGACTATGAAGATATGGAAAACAAAATAAAAGAATTCCATCCTATGGTAGTTCTTGCCGGTGCAAGCGCATATTCAAGAATTATTAAGTTCGATCTTATTAAGGAAATTATCGACCGCTGCGTAACGGATGATTATCCCCGTCCGTATTTTATGGTTGATATGGCTCATATAGCCGGTCTTGTCGCTGCAGGTGAACACCCCTCTCCTTTCGGCCTTGCTGACATAATCACTACCACTACACATAAGACACTTCGCGGACCGAGAGGCGGACTTATTTTCTGCCGTCCTGATCTTGCAAAAAAAGTTGACGGCGCTATTTTCCCGGGTACTCAGGGCGGTCCTCTTATGCATGTTATTGCAGGCAAGGCAATATGCGCTGAGGAGGCTTTAACAGACGATTACAAAGTTTATGCCCGCAATGTTGTCAAAAACTCAAAGGCTATGTGTGATGAATTTATAAAAATGGGCTATCATGTAGTTACCGGAGGAACTGACAATCATCTGTTCCTTCTCGACCTGTCTGCCACACATCCTAACCTTACCGGAAAAATGCTTCAGGATGAGCTTGACAAAAACCACATAACTCTTAATAAGAATTGTGTACCGAACGAGAAAAGATCTCCTTCCGAAACCTCAGGCGTACGTATAGGATCCGCCGCTATGACTACAAAAGGCTGGACAGAAAAAGATTTCATTGAAACAGCAAGAAAAATTGATCAGATTATAAAATCTATGAACATCTGACATTGTAAAAATAAAAAACAAACCGCGTAAAAAATTTACGCGGTTTATTTTTTATTATATGAAAACGAACCTGTAATTTACACTGTCCGCCGTTGCGTGCTTATAACTTTGTTACCGTCATTGAATCGAGTATTTCATTTAAAGAATTGAGATAATAAGCATAATTTATATCATAAAGCATCTCATCATACAAATTTTCAAGCAAATACTCATCGCTTATCTCGGAAAGCGGATATCTTTTTATTATATGATATCCATAAAGAGACTCTACAATATCTGAAATTTCTCCTTCCTCAAGATCATATGCCGCATTTTCTACTTCCTCAACCATTACGTCATGTCCGAAAATATATCCTATTTCAACATCCATGTTATCAAGGCTTTTTTCCTTTGCAAGCTCCTCAAATGACGCTCCGGCTTTAAGTTCGGAAAGAATTTCCTCAGCCTCTTCTTCTGTTTCTACAAGAATATGCTTAATTCTTACATATGACGATCTTGCATATTCTAAAAGCAAATCATCTGTAAAATCAAAAAATGCTGACTGCGCAAGTTCTATTAACTCCGAATCATATAAAAACTTCATCATTGCGGCATCTGTCGTATTTAAAAGCTCAATTTCGCTTTGATATTCTTCCGTTGTCATTAAGTCATAGATTCCCTTATTTATAAAATCCTTATCGGTTTCCACTAGTGCAATATCATTATTATCGGCATATGTTAATATGGCATAATAACACTTTATGTAATCCAATATTTCTTCTTCGGATACCGTGCCGATCATCAAAAAAACGTTGCTCAGCAGCGCATATTCCGCCTGAGATATCTCATAGTCGTTTATCTTAAGAACTATCGTCTCGTCGGCCGCTGTAAGCACAGGTTCCGGCAGCTTTACCGTTACCACCCTTACTATACGCTCTGCATCGTCCCAAAACACTTCACAGTCAAAACTTTCGGCAATCGCTCTTACAGGCACGAGCGTCCTCGAGTCTACTATCTGTGCAGGAACATCAATTGCGATTTCTTCATCGTTTTTAATAATACGGTATTCGCCTATGCTTATCTTTACAACGTCTCCGTCTTTTTCGGAAACCGCGGTCTTTGTACTGTCATCCCAATTTACCTCCGCGCCTATCGCTTCAAAAATAGCCCGCATAGGCACCATTGTTCTGTCATTTATTATTTGAGGTTCTACATCAAAATCTATTTGAGTACCGTCTGTGTAAACGCTTACAGTCTTTGCTTCCTCAGCATACGCCTCTATTCCGAAAAGCATCATTCCGGAAATCAATGCAACACATAATCCTTTAATAACTCTATTCATTTCTTCCTCTTTCTGTTTATAAACAAATTATAAACCAAATATGTTTTTTTTAGTATAACATTTTAATGTAAAAAAGTCAACGGTACGTATTTCTTTGACTTTTGTATTTATAGTTTTATAAAATACTTTTTAGATATCCATTCTTTAATTAAATATAAAAAAGACCCTGCAAAATTGCTTTTGCAAGGTCAATTTTATAATTTAGTTTGCATTTTTTGTCAAAAAGCGTATTGCCTTTTAACAAAAATATTTTGTTTTGTTTTAGTCTTTGATAGCTGCCTGTGCCGCTGCAAGTCTTGCAATCGGAACACGGAACGGTGAGCATGATACATAAGTGAGACCGATCTTATGGCAGAATTCCACAGATGTAGGATCTCCGCCGTGCTCGCCGCATATACCGCAATGCAGATCCGGGCGAACGCTCTTACCAAGCTTAACAGCCATTTCCATAAGCTTTCCTACGCCTACCTGATCAAGTTTTGCAAAAGGATCGTTTTCATAAATCTTTGTATCATAATAAGAATTAAGGAACTTTCCTGCATCGTCTCTTGAGAAACCAAAGGTCATCTGTGTAAGGTCGTTAGTACCGAAGCAGAAGAACTCAGCCTCTTTTGCAATTTCGTCAGCCGTGAGACAAGCTCTCGGAATTTCTATCATAGTACCTACTTCATACTTCATATCAACACCAGAAGCAGCAATTTCTGCATCTGCAACTTCGCATACTATTTTCTTTACGAATGCGAGTTCCTTAGCGTCGCCTACGAGAGGAATCATGATTTCGGGAACTATCTTCCAATCCATATGAGCTTTCTTAACATTTATAGCCGCACGGATAACAGCCTTTGTCTGCATCTTTGCGATTTCAGGATAAGTTACTGTAAGACGGCATCCTCTGTGGCCCATCATAGGGTTAAACTCATGCAATGAAGCAATTATTGCCTTTATATCTTCAACAGTCTTGCCCTGAGCTTTTGCAAGAGCTTCTATATCCCTTTCCTCTGTAGGAACAAACTCATGGAGCGGAGGATCAAGGAAACGAATTGTTACAGGGTTGCCCTCGAGTGCTTCATAAAGCTCTTCAAAGTCCTTCTGCTGATAAGGAAGAATCTTTTCAAGAGCAGCTTCTCTCTGTTCAACACTGTCAGAGCAGATCATTTCTCTGAATGCGGCTATTCTTTCCGGTTCAAAGAACATATGCTCTGTACGGCAAAGTCCTATACCTTCTGCGCCAAGTTCACGTGCTTTCTTTGCATCTCTCGGCGTATCGGCGTTTGTTCTTACCTGGAGCTTTCTGTACTTGTCAGCCCACTCCATAATCTGCTTAAACTCGCCGACTATTTCAGCGTCAACTGTCGGGATGATACCATCATATATATTACCAGTAGAACCATCGATGGAAATGCTATCTCCTTCATGGAATGTTTTTCCGCCGAGCTGGAACTTCTTATTTGCTTCATCCATTATGATATCGCCGCATCCGGATACGCAGCAGGTTCCCATTCCGCGGGCAACAACTGCAGCATGTGAAGTCATACCGCCGCGAACTGTAAGAATACCCTGTGAAGCCTTCATACCGGTGATATCTTCGGGAGATGTTTCAAGTCTTACAAGAACTACCTTTTCTCCTCTTGCCTTCCATGCTTCTGCGTCATCTGCTGTAAATACGATTTTTCCGCATGCAGCTCCGGGAGAAGCTCCGAGACCTTTACCGATAGGCGTAGCGCTCTTTAATGCCTTTGCGTCAAACTGAGGATGAAGAAGAGTGTCAAGATTTCTCGGATCTATCATAAGAACCGCTTCTTTTTCTGTTCTCATACCTTCTGCAACAAGATCACATGCTATCTTAAGCGCAGCTTTTGCAGTTCTCTTTCCGTTACGTGTCTGAAGCATATAAAGCTTTTTGTCTTCAATTGTGAATTCCATATCCTGCATATCGCGGTAATGGTCTTCAAGTGTTTTGCATATGCCCTTAAACTGCTCGAATACTTCAGGCATAATTGTTGCCATCTGATCTATCTTCATAGGTGTACGCACGCCGGCAACAACGTCTTCGCCCTGGGCGTTCATAAGGAATTCGCCCATAAGTTTCTTTTCGCCTGTCGCAGGATCACGGGTAAATGCAACGCCTGTACCTGATGTTTCGCCCATATTTCCGAACGCCATCATCTGTACGTTAACTGCTGTTCCCCATGAATAAGGTATATCATTATCACGTCTATATACATTTGCTCTCGGATTATCCCATGAACGGAACACTGCTTTTATAGCCTCGAAAAGCTGTTCTTTAGGATCTGTGGGGAAATCTTTTCCGATCTTTGCCTTATATTCAGCCTTAAACTGAGAAGCAAGCTCTTTAAGATCATCGGCTGTAAGCTCTACGTCCTGAGTTACACCCTTCTTTTCCTTCATCTCATCGATGAGCTGTTCAAAATATTTCTTTCCGACTTCCATAACAACATCGGAGAACATCTGGATAAATCTTCTGTAGCAGTCCCATGCCCATCTCGGATTTCCGGATTTCTTTGCGAGTACTTCTACTACCTGCTCGTTAAGTCCGAGGTTAAGAATAGTATCCATCATACCGGGCATTGAAGCACGTGCGCCTGAACGTACTGATACAAGCAGCGGATTTTCCATGTCGCCGAATTTTTTGCCGGTAATTTCTTCCATTTTAACGATGTTTTCCATAATTTCTGCCTGGATCTCATCGTTGATTTTTCTGCCGTCCTCATAGTACTGTGTGCAGGCTTCGGTTGTGATTGTGAAACCTTGAGGAACAGGGAGACCGATCTTTGTCATTTCGGCAAGATTTGCGCCCTTGCCGCCGAGAAGCTCGCGCATGTCCGCGTTGCCCTCTTTAAAGAGATATACATACTTTTTCTTTGTCATGTATTTTCCCCTCCGTTAAAATTTAAAATATTTGCATAATTTCGCATCGATTATTATATCACAAAAAAAATTGTTTTTCCATAGTATTTTGCCATTTTTTTGATATTTACACATTATTTACAAACATATTTAATTCTAAAAAGTCTTTTTATTGCATTTTTTATATTCTGCAAAGCATATACCGTAAAATACACATTATTTTTATATTTTTTATTATAAATAGAAAAACCTTTGTCTTATTCAGGCAAAGGTTTTCACAATCCGTTTATACACTATCAAAAAGCTGTTTTCTCTTCAATATATGCTTTTAGCTCTTCAATCTTTATGCGTATCTGCTCCATTGTGTCACGGTCACGTACAGTCACGCAGCCGTCATTTTCAGAATCAAAATCATATGTTATACAGAACGGTGTTCCTATTTCGTCCTCGCGTCTGTATCTCTTTCCTATACTTCCGGCATCGTCAAAATCAACGCTGAAATATTTTCTCAAATCATCGCATATCTCCGAGGCTTTATCCGAAAGCTTCTTTGAGAGCGGAAGCACCGCCGCTTTATAAGGAGCAAGGAACGGATGCAGGTGAAGTACAGTTCTTGTCTCTCCATCGTCAAGCTGTTCTTCGTCATACGCGTCGCATAAAAATGCGAGAAAGCTTCTTTCAACACCGAGCGACGGCTCGACAACATACGGTATATAATGTGTATTTGTCTCCTGATCAAAATATGTCAGATCCTTACCTGAAGTATTCTGATGCTGTGTGAGGTCATAATCAGTTCTGTCGGCAATTCCCCACAGCTCTCCCCATCCGAACGGGAATAAAAATTCAAAGTCGGTAGTCGCCTTGGAATAAAAGCTAAGCTCTTCCGGCTCATGGTCGCGAAGGCGCAGATTTTCTTCTCTCATGCCGAGAGACAACAGCCAGTCACGGCAGAATGCGCGCCAATATGCAAACCATTCAAGGTCGGTATCGGGCTTGCAGAAAAATTCAAGCTCCATCTGTTCAAACTCGCGCACGCGGAATATGAAATTGCCGGGCGTAATCTCATTGCGGAATGATTTTCCTATCTGTCCTATACCAAAAGGCAGTTTTTTTCTTGCAGTACGCTGAACATTCGCAAAGTTAACAAATATGCCCTGTGCCGTTTCAGGACGAAGATATACCGTATTCTTTGCGTCCTCTGTAACTCCTTGGAAAGTCTTAAACATAAGATTGAACTGACGTATGTCTGTAAAGTTATGTTTTCCGCAGGTCGGACAAGGAATGTTGTTTGTGTCAATAAATTCTTTCATTTCCTGCTGTGAAAATGCGTCTACCGGCTTTTCAAGCTCAAATGATGTCTCGGCGCACCAATCCTCAATTATTTTATCAGCACGAAAGCGTTCATGGCACTCTCGACAGTCCATAAGAGGATCGGAAAATCCTCCGAGATGCCCCGACGCCACCCATGTCTGAGGGTTCATAAGTATAGCTGCGTCAAGTCCGACATTATATTTGTTTTCCTGTACAAACTTTTTCCACCATGCTCTTTTTATGTTATTTTTCAGCTCTACTCCCAACGGACCGTAATCCCACGTGTTCGCAAGTCCTCCGTATATTTCGCTTCCGGCATAAACATATCCTCTTCCTTTGCAGAAAGCAACGATTTTATCCATGGACTTATCTAAATTGTTCATTTTTGTTTTCCCCTTCAGATTTTTTATATTTTGCAGTTTGTATATCTGTTTATTTCAGACAATGCTTAGAAAAATTGCTTTTAGGAATATTCTTTTACCGCGAGGTTCTTCCGTTTCCTCCGAACTTTACTAACCGTTCGACGTCTTCTTTTGAAACAAGATTATAATCGCCCTCTATAGAATGCTTCAATACTCCTGCCGCAGCTGCAAAATCAACCGCGTCCTGAGTTTTATATCCTGCAAGCTGCGTATATATATATGCTCCGCAGAAAGCATCTCCTCCGCCGACTCTATCCACCATGTGCATTTTATACATTTCGGAAAAACATGCTTCCTTGCCGTCATATATCATTGCTCCCCATTTATTGTCGTCGGCAGTAATGCTTTCGCGAATGGTTATTACCGACGCCTTTAAAGAGAATTTTTCATAAAGCTGACGTGCAACGCTTATATATGCCTCCCTTGTTGAAGGTTTGCAATTCTCCGGCTTTATTCCGAATATAAAATCCGCATGTTCCTCGTTCGCCACCAGAACGTCTACAAACGGCATTATTTCTGTCATAACAGCTGCACATTCCTCTATTGTCCAAAGCTTATTTCTGTAATTCAAATCGCAGCTTACGGTTATACCTTTTTTTCTGCACACCTTAAGAGCTTCGGTCAAAACTTTTACTATATTGTCTCCCAGTGCCGGAGTTATTCCGGTAAAATGGAACCAATCTGTCCCGTTCAATATTTTTTCCCAATCGTAATCTTCAACGGTGCTTTCGGAAAAAGCAGAATATTTTCTGTCATATATTACTTTTGATCCGCGCTGTGACGCTCCTTTTTCAAGATAATATACGCCTATTCTGTCTCCGCCGCGTACTACCTCGGAAGTATCTACTCCGTAACGGCGTATGGAATTTATCGCCATCTGTCCTATTTCGTGGCAAGGAAGCTTTGTTATGTAATGCGAGTCAACGCCGAACTGGGCAAGCGAAACCGCGACATTTGCTTCCGCTCCGCCAAAATTTGCAACAAAACTGTCCGTCTGTAAAAATCTGCGATAACCGTCAGGATTTAACCGAAGCATTATTTCTCCGAAACAAACTGCTTTCATTATCAATCCGCACTCCTTAAAGTAATTATAAAACTTGTTGTATTTACATTAAAAATATGTTAAAATATGCAAAAACAGTCTATTTTTGCAGTCACAGATATATAATACACTTTTTTAATCGTTCTGTCAACAAAGAGAAATAAATTTTATCGGAGGATTCAATGCTGTCAGTTAATCTTATTTATTTAGGCAATGAAAAGGAAAAATACTATAATGAAGCAGCCGATGAATATATAAAACGTCTCCGTGCTTTCTGTACGTTCAATTCAAAAAATTTAAAAGATGAGCGTTTATCTTTATCTCCGTCTGAAAGTGAAATTTCCTCAGCTCTCGAAAAGGAAGGTGCTTGCATACTTAAAGCAATCCCTTCAAAAAGCTACAAAATCGCAATGTGCGTCGAAGGAAAGCAGATCTCCTCAGAAGAATTCGCAAATCTTCTGTCGGAGCTTCCTTCAAAAGGCTTTTCGGCAGTTACATTTATAATAGGCAGTTCATGCGGCTTATCCGAAGAAGTAAAGAAAAACTGCGATCTGCGCTTATCGGTATCAAAAATGACCTTTCCGCACAAGCTTTTCAAAGTTATGCTGCTTGAGCAGATATACCGCGCCTTTTCTATAATTTCAGGCAGAAAATATCATAAATAGCAATACTGTTTTAATTTTATATAAGCTTAATTTACCGCTTTTCAAAATAAGGCAGAACCGATATCGGCGCGTCGACCTCAACTGTTTTTCCGCCTTCATAAATCTTTTCTCCCAAAAAGGCCCATCGTCCCGCCGGCAGTTTTACGCTGCGGCGGGTCTTTCCTTTTTCGATGACCGGCGCAACAAGTATTTTATTTCCCAGCATAAACTGATCGGTAACTTCTCCGAAATTTTCTCCCGGAAATTCATATTCCATATACCTTGCGATAGGTTCTCCTGTTTTTCCGGCTTCCTCGGCAAGCATAAGAATATAATACGCATACTGCGTGTGCAATCTTGCAGCTTTAAGGCAAAGAGCTGCGTTTTCTTCAGACAAAACTCTCCACGGAGCCGCCGAAAACTGCATCATCGGCATAAGTGCCGCGCACTGCGCATATCTCACCACAAGTTCTTCGTCAAGTCGCTCCTTGAGTCCGTCATCTCTGAAAAACGACCATTCTCCTCCGCCTATCATATCCGGACATGTATATGCGTATCCCATTATTCCCTGTGTAAGTGTATTCGGTATGAGAGACGCCATTCCATTTTCATTCCATGAATGATATTTATCCGCAAGCCTCTGTACCAGCGGATATCCCTGACATCCGACACAGGCGCGGTATTCATTATATTTGTAATTGAGTCCGAATTTGGCCCAAAGCTCGGAAAACGTGTTAGGGTCGGCTCCGCCGAGATTTATTTTATCAAACTCATAAAATCTTGCGTCTCCCGCATCAAATTTGAATCCGTCTATCCCATAATTATCGCAAAGTTTTCTCAGTTTTTCGTTATACCACAATATCGCCACCGGATTTGTCAGATCAAGCGTTGCGGAATATCCGTCCCACCATTCGTGAAGCGACGGCTTGCCATTTTCAAGCTTTGTCAAAAGATTTTTTTCCTTTAGCTCCCGATATTCAGGACTATCCGGAGAAATATATGGACATGTCCACAACATTACTTTAAATCCGTATGAATGCAGTTTTTCCACCATGCCTCGCGGATCAGGAAATTTTTCCGGATCAAATTCCCAGCAGCCGTAATATTTCTGCCATGTGTCATCTATCATAAGTATACCTGCCGGATATCCGTTTTCTATAATTCCACGGGCATACTTCAAAACATCTTCCTGATTTTGATTATACATAAGCTCTATCCATGTATTGTACTGAGGAGTCTCAAAAAATTCACGCGGAGGAATACCACGCTGCGGCGCAAAATGTGCTTTGCAAGCTTCAAGAAAAGCTTCTTTCAAGGTATTTCCAGCTTCAATAAGTTCTATAACGCCTTCGGTTGTTACCGTGATTTCACCGTCTTTCACTTTTATAGCAAAACATTTTTCACTATATATATACCTTCCTTGATTTGAAATAAGTATCGGACATACCTGATTTAACGTGCGGTTTATTCTAAAGTCTGCATCATATTCTGACTTTTCCGTAAGCGGAAATTTTGTTCCGTCATCTGCACACAGTCCATACCAACATTCTCCTGTATTGATTTTTACAGAATAGCTATTCATATTTTTCTTTCTCCTCATTATTTTTAATATTACAGAAAATATAATAAAATCAGTCCGAACGCAATATGCCCTTAAACGGCATATTACGGCTGCGGACTGTTTTAAAATGATTTTAGTTTAAAATTTTTTATCTTTATTATTTAAATATCTATTTATCATAAATTATTTTATTTTTCGTATATTTCTCGTTTTAATACTCCCACATACGGCAAATCACGATATAATTCATTATAATCAAGTCCGTATCCTATTACAAATTCATCCGGAATCGTAAAGCATCCGAAATCTACTGATATCGGTTTTTCCCGCCGGTCTGGCTTATCAAGCAAGGTACAGATTTTTATATTCTCACACATATGCTCTTGTTTTAAATAATCTACCAGCCAATAAAGAGTGTTGCCCGTGTCAAGAATATCTTCTACTATCAAAATATTATATTCAGACAAATCTTTTCTTTCAAGTCCCGCCTTTATCACAATATTTCCGGTTGACACAGCCCCTTTTCCATATGACGACAGTCTCATAAAATCAACCTCTATAGGCAAATGCAGTTCTTTCATAAGATCAGCCATAAAAACAACAGATCCTTTTAATATTCCAAGCAAAAGCAATTTTCTCTCTGAGTCTTTATAATATTCTTCTATTTTTCGTGCTACAATTTTAATACGGCTCTTAATATCTTCTTCACTGCAAAGTATTTTGTCTACAACATTTTCATAATCTAAATTCATATGTAAAAGCCTCCGTTATATTTCCACAGCATTTGCGTTTTTTATTTTTTCATTCCGCTCGCGTTCCGCCTGTGACAGTCTGAGATAAATCGGTGACAATATACTCCCTCTGTATTTCCCAAGTGAATAATCCTGCTTTTTCATAACTTCCCAACCTGCATATGCCACCGAAAAAGCATTTTGAAGAAGCTCCGCAGGATGTGCCAATACAATTTTAAGTTCATTTTCTGCTGTATATTTTCTATAAAGATTATAATATAGTTTTGCACCGTCGCCGCATATGATTATCTTTTTACCGCTGTATTTCTCCATAAGTTCTTTAGTAAGTTCCTGAGCCGTGGTGACACGGTCTTCACACACTCTTTTAACAGATTCGCCGTTCGATTTGAAAACAGCATTATAAAACTGTTCTCTTCTAGCATCCATCAACGGACAAATAATCGTGTTTTTACTATATCCAACAACATTTAAAGCGAGACAATACAGTGTAGACAACGGTATACATGGAATTTTTTCTCCCTGTGAAAAAGCAAGTCCCTTTATTACAGATACGCCTATTCTCACTCCGGTAAACGATCCGGGGCCTGCTGTAACTGCCATTGCATCCAAGTCAGATATATTAATCTGAGACATATTCAAAGCCTTATCTATCATCGGCAAAAGACTTTCGCTGTGCGTCAGCATGCCGTTAAGCGTCAGCAGCGCTAATGGCATAAGTCCTGTGTCTGAATCGTCTTTTGCCACACATACGGAAGCTGTTTTTGCAGTCGTGTCGACCGAAAGAATATACATTATACAAACCTCTGAATTTTTATAAAAATTTTCATGTATTTGAAAACAAATCTTATTTTATAAAAATAAAATTTATTTTTATATAACTCTTTAATATTTCATCAATAATATTTTTTTATAATTATTGTTTAACTTTATCAACCTAATTGTGTTTAGCGCATGGTATAAGGACTCCTTTGTCTTTACTTTCCATAACTTTTATAATACCGTTTGCAACACAGTCCAGCGGAGATTTTGATATGTAAACCTGAAGATGTGTTTTTTCGGAAATCAGCGTATCGATTCCGCAAAGCATAGCTCCTCCGCCTGTTAACATTATGCCGTTATCATATATATCCGCACACAACTCAGGAGGAGTTGCTTCAAGAGTAGTTTTTATAACATCGACAATAGCGTTGAGAGGTTCTTCAAGTGCCTCTCTTATATCGCTTGAATATACATTCATTGCAGCAGGAAGTCCTGTAAGCACATTTCTTCCGCGAACTTCTGCTACTCCTATATCAGATGATGAATGAGCTGATCCTATAGCAATTTTTATATCTTCTGCCGTACTGTCGCCTATCATAACATTAAATTTTTTTCTAATATATGACACGATAGCCTCGGTGCATTTGTCTCCTGCTGTGCGCAGTGAGACAGATTTCGCTATTCCTCCAAGCGATATTACAGCAACCTCTGTTGTTCCTCCGCCTATATCTACAACCATACATCCGCAAGCCGCGTTTATAGGAAGCCCTGCTCCTATTGCAGCCGCAATCGGTTCTTCAATCAGCCACACACTTTTTGCCCCAGCTTCAAGCGCCGCCTCTTCAACAGCTTTTTTTTCAACATCAGTCACTCCGTACGGTATACATATTATAAGATTCGGCCTTGAAATAAAAATACTGTTTCCCATTGCATTTCTTATAAATACTTTTAACATCTCGCTTGTAAGTTCAAAATCAGCAATAACTCCATCCCTAAGCGGCCGCATTGAAGTTACTGAAGGAGGAGTTTTACCAAACATCGTCTTCGCCTTGCTGCCAACCGACAAAACTCGGTTTGTACGCATATCATATGTTACATATGACGGTTCGCGAATTATTATACCGTCGCGCTTTGTACATACGAGCGTATTGGCAGTGCCAAGGTCAATACCTATATAGCTGCCGGTCATATGGCTTCCTCCTCCAAAGATTTTATTCTTGATATAACCTTATTCGGATTAAGTATAAGCTCTGAGCTTCCGACAAATTCAGCTTTCAACCCTTTTTCTTCAAGTATCTTTGCTTTATATGCCTCGTTAAAACCTTTATCTCCGATAATAATTCCGTAATCTTTTCCGCCAGCCGAAACTACCGGAAATCCGTCTTGTGTTTTAACTTCAAATCCATTTTCCGACATCAGACGGCAAAACTCAAGCACTAACGGAGCATACAATCCGCCGCCTATCTTAGATATATTCTTTCCGTTTCCGTACACTGAATCGGCAAGCAAAAACATACTCTCCATTCCAACCGAAAACTGAAAATCAGGATAACTTTCCGGCATAAGGGAAGAAACGAAAATTATTTTGTCAGCACGGCTTAAAAGTGCTCTATATGAAGGATAAGGCAGTGAATAATCAAGACCTCCGTTTTTACTTTCATTTTTTATATTCATAAGTATATATGAGCTGCATGATACATCATCTCTGTCGTAAACAGTAGAAACATAAAGCACGTCACATTTGCCGGAATATCCCTGCATCGCGCATGAGACGCTTATGCGTCCGCCGCTTATTGCTTTTGAAACTGCAAGACTTTTCTCCGAAACTGCTGAAAGCACGTCTTCTACCGCTCCGCGCTGATTCTCGGTAAATGTAATAATACCAGCAGATTTCTCAGGTGACTCTTCAAACATTTTCATTATTTCAAGCCCGATAGTCTGCGCTTCAAGAACGTTTGTGCCGTTTTCCTTATTAAAATCCGAAACCGGGGTCCTTAAATACGTAATCTCCGGCATATGCCTCACTATATCCGTCAAATTGCCGTCGCTTATCAGCGCCGATATGCTCGGAACGCCGGACCTTGCGCATGCAGCTGCCAAACTATTCTCATTCATTTTTCCGACACCGGATAATATAAGTTTATGCCTTGCACACCAAAGAATAGGTATAGCTTTCTCTACCGGCAAAAGATCAGATTCGGGTATTACCGCATTTTCGAAGTCTGATAAAAGTCCGGCAAAAGCCGGCTCAGTTATTATAACCGGAAAAACAGCTTTTATTGTTTCACCATATCTCAGTATAAGCTCTTCAGACGTAAAAGAATTTTCTGAAAGGCTTTCGGAAAACGCCGCAGATTTCTCCGGATTTGAATTTATATATGCAACACATGAATCTATATAGCGGTTTACAAGCGTTTTACGGTTTGTCAAGCATCTCTCTTCAAGCAACTGGGAATAACGACTAACTTCGGAATCATAGTTTGTCATTTCCATAAATGTCTTGTCATACAAAGCTATTTGCTTCATCGCTATCAAAAGCAGCGATCTTATAAATATCTTTCCCGCATTCTGCGTATAAGGATGATCGTCAAAATATCTCACAAAACATCCAAGACCGTATTTTTCGCATTCGGCTGCGCAGCGGTTATATTCAACTGCATCCGGTATCAGATCTGCATATATATTCCATCCGCGAAGAATTTTTTCCATACCGTTTTCGGAAAAAATTCCTTCTGCAAAGCTCATGCCGTAAATATCTGCCGATATTTTTTCAGATAAAGACATAAACTGTCCGTCGTCTGAAAACATACGGTCAAAAGATCCCGCGGCATTTAATACTCCTGCCATATTCAATTTATCTGAACAGTATTCAGATATTGCCGGGAAAAGCTTCGCTGCCTCACTTCTCTGCTCAGAATCCGTTCCATAAATTTTTTTAAGCAGAACAACGGCTGATTTGACAAAATCAACATACTTAAATATTTTATCCCAATTGCTTTTATAATTATCCCAAGCTCCGGCAAAAAGCCGGCTCATCTCAATGCTGTTTTCGGAAAATTCAGATAAAAGCTGGCTCCTGTCATGCAGAAGCCTCAAAATTTCCGGAATGCTTTTTTTATCCGCATCCTGCGTATCTTCTAATTTTCTGTATCCGTTAACTTTTTTTGCTATCTCGGTATGATAATCTTCACTTTCATTCCATTTGTCAAGCAATTCTCCGCCTTCAAGCTCGTATATATCCTCTTCAAATTCGCAAAGTTCAGCTTCCTTTTCAATAATTGAATCTGCAATTTCTCTAAGCTCTGAAAGTTTTTTGGACTCGGCATATATATCAGAAAGAAGCAAATCTTCCGTTATTTTTGAATCATACTCTTTAGATATGAAAACGATTAACGACAAAAATGAATGAAGTGCTGACAGTGTTTTTATATCCGATGCTTTAAATCCAGTATTTTCACATATTAAAGTGCAGGCTGATGAAAATTCACGGAATTCGTTTAAGCACCTTTCTGAAAGGTAAGCAAATGTTTGCGCATCCGTATCCTTCCACTCTTTTGTTCGTTTTACACTGTGCAGCGGGTGTGCAGAATACGCATTTGATTCTTTAAAAAATCCCGCTGAACTACCCACGGCATTCTTTTCACATGAAGCAGCGTTCAATACCGCTGCCGCACGGCACAGTTTCATCTGCGATGAAAACAGTTTTTCCGTGCTGCTTTTGCTTATATCAGGGAAAAATATACTTTCCGGCTCAAGCACAGTATTTCTCTCTTCGGCATTAAGATCGTTTCCGGCGTTAATATATGCCTTTACCGCATCGTCAAAAGAAAATTCAAAGTCATATATACGTTTTTTGCTTCCGGTATATCTCAAAAGTTTTTCGGATAAACCGTTAAGCTCTGTCACATCATTATCCGGAGTTCCATTAAGCTTTGTTTCAGAAAGCGAAACCAGTTTTTGACTTATTGTCTTCTTAATATTGCTTTTACGGGATATCTCAAGAACAGCATTATCCAGTCCTATGCTCTTCATATATTCGCAGATATCTCGTCTTAACTCCGGATTCTCGGATATAATTACCGTCTTATGACCGAGTCTTATGTTTCTGCATGCAGTTTCAGCAGCCATATATACCATATGTTCGGCACAAACTTCGGTAACCATTATATCTCCGTCCGCCGCATAAGCCGCAGCTTTATAAACCACGTCCGGAAAAATATCCGGAGACTCTGCGGCAAAACTGCATATCTGACGGTCATAATCACCCTTTATATCAGCGTCATATGTACGGCCCGCCGAAGAAAGCAATGCTGCTGACAAACGGTCGGATCTTATTTTGTCATATTTATCTACAATATAGAAAGACAGCACGCTGTTTTTGTAAGGGAAAACACCTGCCGCACATTCCTTTATAACACGGTAATCGCCCGGAACAGATGAACAAATGCTCTCAAAACATGATATTATACTGCCAAGATTTCCACCGGGGATACCATACTTCTCAAAAAATCCTCTGAACCCCGGAAGTCCCTTAAGCTTTTCACATAAAAGTCTGTTGCAGTACGGTTTAGGCGACATGAATTTTATATACACTCTGCCACTGTCCGATGAAAGTTTTACAGGATACAATGCTATAGGCGCGGCACAACTTCCATCGTACAAAAATCCGCATGCAAGATATATCTCGTCTTTTCCGCCGTCGATCATTTTTATATAACGATACTTATCATATATCATGCCCATACCGCTTATAACTGACGACTGTTCCGAACTTTCGGAAACAACTATTCTTTCTGATTTTAAAGCACTTGCCTGAACTTCTGAAAAATCCGAAAATCTAACCGGAATATACTCATCTGACATAAGTTCAGTAATTAAAAGCGGGGACTTTTCGGTATCAGACAGCATCTCTGCATACTCAGGAAGACCGGGACACATATTCACTGGTCTTAGGTTTTTCTTGATATTGTCAATAAATTTGTCATTGCCGTTTTCCGGAAAACAAAAAGCTACCCCTGCTTTTAAAGCTTCGGCAATATCCAGAGCAAAAATTATCTCAGAAGACATAACTTCATCCAAGGCGTTTTTCAAAGCGTCGTCGTATTCAACCGTATGTCCGGTAAAAAGGCATGATATGTCAAAAAGAGACAACTCTCCCCTGTAACAAAGCTTTCGAATATCCTCAGAAGATCCGCTTATCATACCGAAACTTGTGCTTCTCGATATCGCGCCGCATAGTATTCTCGGCGGCTTTTTGCTCTTTAAAACTGCAAAAACCGGCAAAAGCCCGGCTCTCAGCGCACACGAGCAATAAATCATTGCCATTTCAAACGGAGACGCCATTTTGGATCGCTTTATAAATATGCTTCCCACATTTTCAAATACCGTATCTTTTGATATAAAATCGCAATCTTTGACTGAATATATTATGCGTTCTTTTCTCAGCGCGTCATAGATACCTCTCAATGATCTGTCTTGCGACTGGCATATTCTTTCTATTTCAGGATTGCACGGAGCTAAATATGATGCAAATACAACCGGAGAAGCTTTTGAAGGATAAACACATGACGGTAGTAGAGTAACAGCGGCCGAGCCCATATATTTAACGCCGTCGATATCAGCTTCCACATACAGTTTCCCATTGACAGGAGACTTAAAGTTGTGCCCTCTGAAAAATTCCTGTCGCAGGCGGAACGTTATTCTCGTAAAATCAAAAAGAAAACCGTCTTTATCTCTTTCCGCATAAAGTTCGCCCGAAAAAGCGGCTGTTCGCTCGATAAAAAAACCGGCTTTGGACATTCCGTAAATATTAAAGCTGACTCTGTGTGCCCGCGGCTCTGAGATACCCGTTACCTTTACGGAAACCAAAGGTTTGACGCCTGTCTGCATCAATCCTAAAGAGTACACAGGACAAGCTTTGGGTATTATTTTTATTTTATTTACATCATTTACCGTATTCATGCGACATTTGACCTTCTGTTTTTACTTTTTATTCTGCAGATACAGAATTTTTATTTTTCCGCATCACACAACTATACAATTATAGTATAACAAATTCCACTATGCTTTTCAACAGTTTGCAAAAAAGTTTTTATTTTTTCGTTATATGATGACATAAAAACAGTTTTTACATAATAAATGTTCTTTATTTTTCTATAACCCATGAATATTCACAATGTAATTTTAATTAAAAAATTTTTTTAAATATATTCTTTACAAGTCGAAACATTATGGTATAATATTTAAATTAGATTAGCAAAAGATTTATACGTTTCTAAAAATTTAAGGAGTGAATATTTTGGTATTTAAATTTGATTTTCTTCCCAATGAGTATTTTTGGGGAGGTGCCACGGCATCAGGCACCGATATGCCTATAAATGTGCACAGCGATTATTCCCGTGACTTCAGGACAGGGCCGAGAAATCAAATGACTCCTGTATTCCTTTCAAGCAAAGGAAGATATGTTTACAGTGAAAACTCATTTAAAGTGTGGGTAGAAAACGGAAAGCTTTGTTTTGACGGTGAAAAGTTTGAGCTTGTAAATGCCGGCACATGCCTGCGCGACGCGTATATCGCGGCAATGAAAGCTCATTTCCCTTTTGATGGCAAAAAACTTCCGCGCGAATTTTTTAAAACCGCTCAGTACAACACCTGGATGGAATTTACATATAATCCTACACAAGAAGGCGTGCTTGAATATGCTCATTCAATAATTGACAACGGGTTCGCTCCAGGGATACTTATTATTGACGAAGGCTGGCACGGAAGATATGGGCAATGGAAATTTGACAAGTTAAAGTTTCCCGATCCGAAATCTATGACCGATGAACTTCACAAGCTCGGTTTTACTGTTATGCTATGGATAACCCCGTCGGTATGCTGCGACGGGCAGGAATTCATTATGAGTATCAGAAAAGATTTTAATCCTGACACATATGATTCCCTTTATCTCAGAAATGCAAACGGAGATCCTGCTATTGTCAGCTGGTGGAACGGATTTTCGGCTATATTAGATCTGCGAAAAAAATGCGACCGTGATTTCCTCGATGAAAAGCTTCATTCTCTTATGAGCGAATACGGTATAGACGGCTTTAAATTTGACGGAGGATCATATTTGATGTATCATCCCTCCAGCATGATAAACGGAACTCCGAGAAGTGATCATGATCCTGAAAGTCTCAATAAGGCGTGGAACGAATTCGGATCAAAATATAAATTTCATGAATACAAAGACACATTTGGCCGCGGAGGAAAAGCGACAATTCAAAGGCTTTGTGACAGAAATCATAGATGGGATGATGACGGAATAAACACAATTATCCCGTGCTCTATTTTGCAGGGACTTGAAGGATACCCATTTATCTGTCCGGATATGATAGGCGGCGGCGAATGGACCTATAACATGAAACCTGGATTTAAAGTTGACGAAGAGCTTTTTGTAAGAATGGCTCAGGTCTCGGCTTTATTTCCTATGATGCAGTTTTCATGGGCGCCTTGGCGTGCGCTTTCAGAACAGGCATTCAAAATCGTTTCGGAAGCCGCACAGCTTCATGTTGAAATGGCAGATGAGATTATAAGACTTGTAGATAAAACGGAAACCGAAGGCGAACCTATACTCAGAAACCTTGAATACAACTATCCGGGAATCGGATATGAAGAAATAACCGACGAATTTATGTTAGGCGAAAACATCCTTGTCTGTCCGGTCGTAACTAAAGGTACTTTCAGAAAAAAAATAGTTCTGCCACCCGGCAAATGGCAGGATCCGGAAGGTAAAATATTTGACGGAGAAAAATCTGAATATTTTGATACGCCTCTTGAAAAACTTCTCTGGTTCAGGAAAGTATAAATTTAAATTATATATTAAAAATCCGCCGTGATAAATAATCACAGCGGATTTTTTTCAAAATTTTTTTATTTTACTTCAACCGGCTCGCCTTGCTTGTCACACGAAGCTATTTCGGCGTGCACAAGCTTTATAGTATCCATGCTGTCTTCCGGCTTATTAAATTCTATCGGCTTTCCGTCTCGTATACATCCTGCAAAATAAAGGATCTCTTTCGCATAGGGATCTATGCCTTCGACTTTTACTTTATTATAGGATGTTCCTTTGAAATCGGGATCTATCTTTCCGTTTCTTGCTGTGGCATCTGCTAACAAAAGTTCGCCGTTTTCATATTTTACGGTCGCCTTTTCAAAATTTACACGATAAAGCGCTGCAAATCCTGTGGCTTCACACCAGTCGTTCTGTGTGTTTATCACGGCTCCGTCTTTATAAATATAGTTAGTTGATACCGCGTCATAATTGCTGCCTTCATAATAATTCTTGCCTATTGACACTACTTTTTCCGGCAGTCCAAACAAATGATTTACCATGTCTACATCATGTATATGCTGATCGTAAATCGCGCCGCCTCCAAGCTCTTTTTTATGATACCAGTCATTATATGACCACACCGGTGTTGAACCGCCTCTGAAAAAGTATCCCGATATTACTTTACCGAAACGCCCTGTTTCAACACAGTCCTTGAGATATTCATATTCTGCCCAAAAACGCAGGCACTGTCCTATCATAAGACGCTTATCATATTTTTTCGCAGTATCTATCATTTTTTGACACTGTTCGAGATTAAGCGCCATCGGTTTTTCACAGAATACATTTATTCCGTGTTCAAGACACTTGCATGTTATCTCGCAGTGCATATATGTAGGTACTATAACTGATACCATGTCAAGCTCTTTCTCTTTTTCAAGCATCTCATCCACGGAAAGATAACAGTGAAACTTTGAAAAGTCAAACTCTCCGTCAGCCATATTTCCTATATTAAAATCAGCCTTGTAATTCTTGAATTTATTTTCGTCTATATCGCATATTGCAACAAGCTCTATGCCCTTATTCTCCTCCATGAACTTAAGGTAATTGTTGAGATGTCCGCGTCCCATTGATCCTATGCCGATAATACCCGCTTTTATCATTTTTATTCCCTCCTGTATTTATTTTATTTAAAAATTCTGCCGTATGCTGCCGCAGCCTTATCTACGGCCTCATAATTTTCCTGTCCTGCCGGAAAAACTTCCGCTGTGCAGAAATCGTTATATCCTACTTGCTCAAGCGCGGAAAATACTTTTTTAAAATCTATATCTCCCATGCCTATATCAACAAATCCTGCAAGTGTGCGGTTTTCTCTTACATAGTCTTTAATATGTATTTTACATATGCGGCTTCCCAATATGCGTATCCACTGCTCAGGATATCCGTCATAAACCACATTGCCGACATCAAAATAAGCCTTCACATACGGTGAACCTATTTTATCTATAAAATCACGGTACTCAAGAGGTGATAAAAAGAACTTGTTCCAAACATTTTCAAGTCCGATTGCCACTCCGCATTCCTCCGCGTACGGCGCAAGCTCGCATATCGCGTCAAAAGCCCTGTCATAAGCGATATCATATGCCGTATTTTCATCTACAAGCGCCGGTACAACAAGAATTGAATCGCATTTGAGCAGCGATGCTATCTCAAGCTGTCTGCGGACAATATCCTTCGCTTGCCTGCGTATTTTGAGATCATTTGATGTCAGCGGACAATTCCAGTAAAGTCCGGTAGCTACGCTGTACAAAGCTATATCCGCTTCTTCGGCTTGTTCCTTTATTTTTAACACCTGTTCATCGGTCGTCTTCATTGTAATCTCGCCCTCCGAATCAAGCGTAACTTCCACGCCATCAAAGCCCTTTTGTTTAGCATAACCGAAAGCTTGTCGATATGTTTTTCCTGAATATGCCCAATAGCTTATACCCTTTTTCATGTTTTTCCCCTTTCGCATATTATAATTACCATATATTTATAATACTACTTTCAGAAAAAATTTCGAGATACAATATTCCGATAATCTTACATTATTGTTCAGTATATTAAAACAAATGTAAATAATTTAAGAAGTCATACACATATGAATCCAAATATTTTAACCCATCCGATTTTTCATATTAAATCTTAATCTGGTACAAATTACGATTACTCAAAAAGTCCAGCCGACAAATATCTGTCCCCTGTGTCCGGAAGCAGAACAACTATATTTTTCCCCCGGTTTTCTTCACGTTTTGCAAGTTCTATTCCCGCCCACAGCGCGGCTCCTGATGAAATCCCCGCAAGAACTCCTTCACGCTTTCCCAAAATACGCGCAGTCTCAAATGCTTTCTCATCTTCTACGGCTATTATTTCATCGTAAATTCCTGTATCAAGAATCTCAGGTATAAATCCCGCTCCTATTCCCTGTATTTTATGTCCGCCGGCTTTCTTTCCGGATAACACTGCCGAACTTTTCGGCTCAACAGCTATAACTTTTACTTTCGGATTCCTCGATTTTAAATACCTGCCTACTCCGGTTATAGTTCCCCCAGTGCCTACTCCGGCAACAAAAATATCGGCTTTCCCTTCGGTGGCTTCATAAATCTCAGGTCCCGTCGTCTCAAAATGAGCTTTTACATTTGCCGGATTTACAAACTGTCCCGCTATTATGCTGTTTGGTATCTCTGCCGCAAGCTCATCTGCCTTTTTTATAGCGCCTGCCATTCCTTTACTGCCCTCAGTAAGCACAACCTCCGCTCCGTATGCCTTCATTATCTGTATTCTCTCCTTTGACATATTGCCCGGCATAACTATTATAAGGCGATAACCACGCGCTGCCGCCACAGATGCCAGTCCTATTCCGGTATTTCCCGAGGTCGGCTCTATTATAACCGATCCGTCATGCAGCTTTCCAGACGCTTCCGCTTCGTCTATCATAGTTTTCGCGACTCTGTCTTTTACCGATCCTGCCGGATTCAGATATTCAAGCTTTGCAAGGATTTTTGAATTTAAACTGTACATCTTTTCTATATTTGTAAGCTCAAGCAATGGCGTATTGCCAGTAAGCTGATCAATTGAAGTATAAATTTTTGACATTATTCAATTCCCCTTTATAATTTTACTGTTTTTTCCATTATCATATATTTTTATCATGGTATCACAATTAAGATATTTTGTCAACGAGCTGCATGCTTCACTGATTAAAAAAGTGCCGGGCAGTCTTTAAATAAAATTTAAAAATCGCATAATTCAGAATATTTTTTTTAAAATGTCAAATAATAAAAACGAAATCAAATAACGGAGGTATTTATAAATGACAACAAAAGAATTACTTTATGTTGAAGACGCCCTCGGTCATGCACAATTTTGCATGACAAAATGCAACGAAACAATCAGTCAGATTAAAGACACGGAGTTAAAACTCTGCGTTCAGCAAATCGCTGACAAAAACAAACAGATCTTTCAAAACTTTTATCAGCTTCTTTGACGGAGGATTTTAAAATGGACGACAGAAACTTAATGGAGAATCTTCTTCTCCTTGAAAAAGGCGTATGTGATCTTTTTATGCACGGCACTATCGAGTCCGCAACCGACAATGTTCATTCCGCATTTAACTGCGCTTTAAACGACTCTTTATGTCTTCAGGATACAATATATGACAAAATGGCATCAAAAGGCTGGTATCCGATGGAACAGGCAGAACAAAACAAAATAAACTCTGTAAAGCAAAAATTTTCTTCTAACAGTTAAATCCTCTTAAATAAAGTATATTTTATCTTTACTCAGTGGCTATCTGTTATTATACTTTATTAAAAACAAAATAATACAAAAAAGCAACAAATAAAAACCTCTGTATAGAATATTTTCATACAGAGGTTTTCTATATAAATTCATAAAAAAAGACATCATGCCCCTATTTTTCTGAATTTTTCATATCTTGCCGAAAGAAGTTCTTCTTCAGACATTTTTTCCTTGGAGAAAATTTCAGATATTATTGCCGACTTAAGATCGGAACATATCTCTTCGGTTGTCCTATCGCTTTCTACTATTATTTTCTCTATAACTCCGAAATCATACAAATCATGTGAAGTAAGCTTCAGTGCCTCCGCGGCCTCAGGCGCTTTTGAAGAATCTTTCCATATTATGCTTGCACAGCCTTCGGGAGAAATTACGGAATATACCGAATTTTCAAGCATTATTGCTGTATCGCATATTCCCAGAGCCAATGCTCCTCCGCTTCCTCCTTCTCCTACAATCACTGAAATTATCGGAGTTTTTATGCCCATCATCTCAAAAAGATTCTCTGCTATCGCTTCTCCCTGTCCTCTTTTCTCAGCGTCAATTCCGCAGTAAGCTCCCGAACTTCCTATAAAGCAGATTATCGGTCTTTTAAACTTTTCAGCTTCTTTCATCAGTCTTAACGCTTTGCGGTATCCTTCAGGCGCAGGGCATCCAAACTTTCTTTTCATTCTCTCTTCTATCGTATTTCCGCGCTCCATAGCTATTACGGTAACCGGTTTCTGATTTAAAAACCCTATTCCTCCGATAATTGCGGCATCATCGCCAAAGCGCCTGTCGCCGTGAAATTCGATAAAATTATCTATCATATGCTTTATATAATGCCCGCCCATCGGACGCGCTGAACTTCGTGCAGCCTGCACTCTCTCATATGCGCTGATTTTTTCGCTGGTAGCCATATGTTTTAACCCATCCTTTCAGTCAGAATCAGATGACATATAATCATTTTTTATGAATAGCAAGTATATTGGCTATGGTATATTTAAGCCTTCTGCGCTCTTCTATTATATCCACAAATCCATGCTCAAGCAAAAACTCCGATCTCTGGAATCCTGCCGGAAGTTTTTCGCCTGTAGTCTGTTCTATAACCCTTGCTCCTGCAAATCCGATAAGCGCTCCGGGCTCTGCAATTATTATATCTCCTTGCATAGCAAAGCTTGCTGTTACTCCTCCCGTAGTCGGGTCGGTTAGCACAGTAATATAAAGATTGCCTCCGTCACTGTGACGTTTTACCGCTCCGCTCACCTTTGCCATCTGCATAAGAGAAAATATTCCTTCCTGCATTCTGGCTCCTCCGGATGTTGTAAATCCTACGACCGGCAACTTTTGCTTTGTGGCATTTTCAAAAAGCCTTGTTATTTTTTCGCCTACGGCACTTCCCATGCTTCCCATCATAAACTTGGAATCCATTACAAATAAGGCGCATTTTATTCCGCCTATCTCAGCCGTACCGCAAACCACGCCTTCCGGCAATCCGCTGTTTTTTCTCGCTTCGTCAAGCTTTTTATCATACCCCGGAAAATTTATGGGGTCGCCGCCTTTAAGATCCTTGTCTGATTCCTCAAATGTATCTTTATCGGTAATCATCTCAAGTCTCTCATAAGCACCCATCCTCAGATATGCTCCGCATTCCGGACATATCATGTAGTTTTCCTCAAGCTTTGCCCGGCTTGTTTCCTTGCCGCATTTTTTACACAAAACTTCTGTTTTGTCAGCACCTATCTTTAAAAAATCAAATATGCCTTTCATATTATGCTAAATTCCTTTCAGGATCGGTTTTTATCTGTTACTGCAAATGAAAACTCCGCACTTACGCAAACTTTTCCGTTTACGCTTCCGACTCCTTTGGCAAAATAAAACGGCTCCCTTATTTTTACTATCTCGCAGCGCGTCTCGAAAAGATCTCCCGGATATACAGGATTTTTAAACTTTACTTTGTCTAAACCGGTAAAAAAAGGGAGCTTGCTTTCATCAATTTTACCGTCAAGGCAAACGCACACTGACTGTGCAAGTATTTCACAAAGAATAACCCCAGGCACAACCGGATTCCCCGGAAAATGACCTTTTAAAAACCATTCGCTGCCTGTTATCTTTTTTCTTCCGCATGCTATGCCGTCTATGAGTTCAGCCTCGTCGAGAAGCAGCATATTATCCCTGTGCGGCAGTATTTTTTTTATTTCCTCGATATCCATATTTTTCCTCCGGCAAATCAGATTTTTGAAAAACCTATGCAGGCATTATGACCGCCGAATCCCAATGAAGCTGACATTGCAGCTTTAAGCTCGGTCTTGCATGCGCTGCCGGGAGTATAATTCAAATCGCAGTCTTCATCTTTTTCGACATAGCCTATCGTAGGAGGAACAATATTATCGCGCAGCGCGCATATTGCAGCGACAGCTTCTACCGCTCCGGCAGCTCCGAGCAAATGCCCTGTCATAGATTTTGTTGAGCTTATATGAAGATCATAGGCTTCTTTGCCGAAAGCGTTTTTGACTGCTTTTGTCTCTGTTTTGTCATTCATGGGTGTACTTGTGCCGTGAGCATTATAATATATCTGTCCTGCGCTTACAGCACCCGAAACAGAATTTTTCATTTCAAAAAGGCAGTCGCTTATCGCTCTTCCTGAAGCTTCAGCTTCAGGATCCGGAGCGGTTACATGATATGCGTCGCATGTGCTTCCGTAACCCGTTACTTCCGCATATATTTTTGCACCGCGGTTTACCGCATGCTCATATTCTTCTACTATCAAAGCTCCTGCGCCTTCACCCATTACAAATCCGCTTCTGCGTTTATCAAACGGTATGGAAGCACAGTTTTTGTCATCACTTTCCGTCAAAGCCATGCAGTTCATAAATGCCGCTACGGCAAGCGGTGAAATTGCCGCATCTACTCCTCCCGCAATTATTGCGTCAGCATAGCCGCCCTTTATCGCACGGTATGCTTCGCCTATAGCAGTAGTTCCGGTAGCGCAGGCTGTGGATACCGAAATGCACGGTCCTTTTGCCTTGAATTTTATTGCTATATTTCCTGCCCCCATATTAGGTATCATCTTCGGTATAAATAAAGGTGATACTCTTGACGGGCCTCTCGCTAAAAGATTGTCATGCTCGGATACAAAAGTGTCAAATCCGCCTATTCCCGAACCGTAATAAACTCCAAAACGCGCAGGATCTATGTTGTTTTCTATTCCGCTGTCTGATACTGCCTGTGACGCCGAAGCTATCGCAAACTGCACAAATCTGTCTGTCTTGCGCACCTCGCCTTTTTCCATGTATAAAAGCGGGTCAAAATCTTTTATCTCAGCGGCAAGTTTTACCCTGAAATCCGCCGTATCAAACTTTGTTATTAAATCTATTCCGTTCTGTCCGTTCTTCAAGCCGTCCCAATACGACTGTACACTGCAGCCAAGCGGCGTTACAGCTCCAAGTCCAGTTATTACTACTCGTCTCATATAAATAATTCCTTTTCAAAAATACAAATATGCTCACATGGCAAGTCCGCCGTCTATTCTTATGACCTCGCCTGTTATATAATCTGACGATTCATCTGCCAGAAAAGCAGCTAAATTTGCTACATCCTCCGGTTTCCCGAGTCTCTTTAACGGTATGGATTTTAAAAAATCCTCCTCATTTCCAAGATCCTTTGTCATGTCTGTCATAATAAATCCCGGCGCTATTGCGTTGCAGCAAACGTTTTTTGATGCAAATTCCTTTGCTGCTACTTTTGTAAGCGCAATTATTCCCGCCTTTGACGACGAATAATTTGCCTGACCGGCAAGTCCTATCAACCCCGAAATAGACGATATATTGATAATCTTGCCCCGGCGTTTCTTTATAAACTGCCGCCCGCACGCTTTTATCATATTAAAGCAGCCCTTTAAATTTGTATCTGTTACCGCCTCAAAATCCGACTCTTCCATTGTCATAATAAGCGCGTCTTTTGTTATTCCGGCATTATTGACAAGAATATCTACTCCGCCAAAATCAGATACTACGCTTTCTACTGTCTTTTTACATTCCGAGAAATCTGCAACATTACAGCGGTATATTTCCGCTTTGACAGAATATTTCTCAGCAATCTCGCTTCTTACTTTTTCTGCTGCTTCATCATTTCCTCGGTAAAGTATTGCGACCGAAGCTCCGCATGAAGCAAATTTTTCCGCGATAGCAGCACCGATTCCGCGTGAAGCTCCGGTTATTACCGCCGTCTTATTCTCAAGCCTCAGCATTAGACTTCAATACCTCCGTAGTTTCCGCAAGTGTAGCCGCGTCTTCAACTGAATATACCCTTGCTTCTTTTGAAATTTTCTTTACAAGCCCGCACAATGTCTTGCCTGCTCCCACTTCAACAAAATCAGTATATCCGTCTGACATCATATTTTCTATTGTTTCCTGCCATCTTACGGGACTCTTTATCTGTTTTTCCAAATACTCAACGACATCTGAATCATACGGACGAGCCGTAAGATTGGAATACACCGGTATCTCCGGTTTTACCATTCTGTCTGAGAAATTCAAGAGTTCTTTTCCGAAACTCTCCGCGGCAGACGCCATATACGGGGAATGGAAAGCCGCGCTTACCGGAAGCATTACGCATCTTCCTCCAAGGCCACGGATTTTCTCCTCAAAATCCCCAAAGCTTGACTTTAAACCCGAAACTACCGTCTGACCGGGGCTATTGAAATTTACCGCATAAAGCCCTTCATATTCTCCGGCAGCTTCCGTAACTGTTTTGCTGTCCAGCTTAAGTACCGCGCACATGGCAGTATCAGCCTGCGCCGCGGCGTCATTCATGAATCTTCCTCTTTCGGTTACTATCTTAAAACCGTCGCTGTATGAATATGCCCCTGCATATGCGAGAGCTGCAATTTCTCCCAATGAAAAGCCTGCTGCTCCGTCAGCGTATATTCCGGCTTCATTAAGCGAAATTGCCGCCGAAAGATCGACAAGATACAAGCACGGCTGTGTATTTGCAGTAATTTTTAATTCTTCATCGCTGCCGTTAAATGACTGTTCCTTTGTTCCCGGACGCAGTGTTTCTGCAGTGTCATACAGCTCTTTTGCTCCCTTTCCCATATCGTAAAGAGATTTTCCCATTCCGCTGTACTGAGCTCCCTGTCCGGAAAACATAAATGCTATTTTACCCATTTATTTGCTCCGTTCAATATTTTTTCGGCTCCGTCAAATATATCCTTTATTATCTCGGCAGCCGGACGCTCGCTGTTTACAAGACCTGATATCTGACCGGCAAGAAAACAGCCGTGCTTCTCATCTCCGTCTTTTACCGCAGCTCTAAGTGTCCCTACTCCCATATTTTCAAGATCTTCATCGCTAATATCAGAATATTCAGCTTTTGCATAAGCCCTTGAAAAAGGAGATTTCAAACTTCTCACCGGATGTCCCAAACGCCTGCCTGTCACAATTGTGGCTGTATCGCCGGCATTTAATACCTTCTTTTTATATACTTCGCTTATGTTGCATTCCTTCGCGGCAAGAAAAGCTGTACCTACCTGTATTCCCTGTGCGCCGAGCATAAATGCCGCCGCCGCTCCTCTGCCGTCCGCTATTCCTCCTGCCGCTATAACCGGTATATCTACCGCGTCGCATACTTGAGGTACCAGTGCCATCGTAGTCATATCTCCCACATGTCCGCCCGATTCACCGCCTTCAGCTATCACAGCATCGGCTCCCGAACGCGCAACAAGCTTTGCAAGTGCTGATGACGGAACTACCGGTATTACTTTGATTCCGGCTTCCTTCCACATTGGAATATATTTCTCGGGGTTTCCTGCTCCGGTAGTTACGACAGATACTTTTTTCCTCGCAAGTAATTCGGCTATTTCATCGACATTTTTCCCCATGAGCATTACATTTACGCCAAATGGATTATCTGTCGCTGCACGTACGGCATCTATCTGCTCCTCGACCCATGCAGTATCTCCGCTGGCGGCTGTAATTATACCCAATCCGCCGGCGATTGATACTGCCGCCGCGAGTGAAGCGTCGGATATGTGTGCCATACCGCCTTGAAATATAGGATATTTTATACCTACCATCTCACAGACAGAAGTATAAATCAATTTGCTCCACTCCCTTCACTCCCGGAAAAATTATTTGTCTGCCTTCGCCTTATCAATATAGCTTACAAGCTCAGCTACTGATTTTCCTGCTTCCGCGGGCTTTATCTCGATTCCGAATTCATCTTCCATTTCCATCATTATTTCAACAGTATCAAGCGAGTCTACTCCAAGTTCTTCAAAGGTTGTTGCTTCGGTGATTTCGCTTTCATCGATCTCAAGATGTGCTGCCAATAATTCTCTTACTTTTTCAAATGTCATGATAATTTCCTCCAAATTATTAAAATAAATTTCACCATTTTATAATACAAGCTGCGCTTGAAAGTCCGCCGCCAAAGGCCGACAAAACCACTGTTTCGCCGCGCTTTAAAAGCCCTGACGAATTAAGCTCTGCCAATGCGATGGGAACGCTTGCAGCCGAAGTATTACCATACTTTTCAATGTCAACAAAAAATTTTTCTCTCGGTATGCCTAATCTTTTTGACGCATAGTCAATAATGCGTATGTTTGCCTGATGTGTTACTACATGGTCAATGTCTGATAAACTGAGTCCGGCTTTTTCTGTGACATATTTTATATCATTTACTATCTTGCTTACTGCAAATTTAAATGTTTCCTGTCCGTCCATAAAAACAAACGGTTTTTTTTCTTCTCCTTTATAAAACGGTGAAGCACCCACGTATGCCGGAATTTCTATAACCTGATTGCCCCCGCTTGTATACAGCGTCGATGCAAGATATCCGTCTCCAGATGTAACAACCGCTGCGCCTGCTCCATCTCCGAATATTACACATGTGCTCCGGTCTGTCCAGTCTATAAGCTTGCTGAGTCTTTCTGCTCCTATCACAAGCACATTTTTTGCAGTGCCTCTTGTTATAAACGATACAGCCGTATCAAGCGCAAACAAAAAACCGCTGCACGCTGAATTTATATCAAATGCCGGACATTTTGCCCCTATACGGCTCTGTACTGTCCCTGCAACCGTCGGACATACCGTGTCTGATGATATTGTAGCCGCTATTATAAGATCAAGATCTTCCGCGTTGATATTAGCAGATTCAAGCGCACTTTTTGCCGCGTAAAATGCAAAATCTGATGCCGTTTCATAAGTAGAAACCCTACGTCTGCTTACACCCACACGCTGCATTATCCACTCGTCAGATGTATCAACCATCTCGGACAGTTCATCATTTGTTACGGCTCTTTCGGGCACATAAAACCCAGTGCCCAGAAATTTTATTGCCATTATATTTCACCTTTCTTTCAGCACATCGTGTGCTAATGCGTTCTAAATTATGCCGATCTGCTTCAGCGCAAACCGGATTATATATTCTCAAAACTATCTATTATTTTTGTATTTGTACCAATATATATTGATATTAACATTTTTAACAGATAATGTTAGTTTTCAGCAGTTATTTTATAATTTGCTTTTAAAAAATTTTTATGCAATACTATTCATAATCTGAAAAGCCTTGATTTACAGTTATTTCGGCGCTATTCCGTAAAACAAACAGTCAAGACCAAACTTAAAGCTTTTTACCGCTTCATCAACCGAAAGCTTCCTGTGAACAGCATCGGCGTTATATCCTCTGAAAAAGCACCATACGGCATAACTTAGCATGTCTGAGTCAACATCTTTCATTTGATTTGTAGCTTTAGCTTTCTCAATTATTGTTTTTATTTTTTCTGTCCACCAAATACGGTTTGCCTCTGTAAGCGAATCGTGTTCAAACATATACTGACTGAACTGTCTTTTCACTTCATATGTTTTTATAAGCACTTTTACCGCAACATCTATTACATAATTGAAAAAATCCGTCTCCAAATCATATTCAGAGTTTATGCTTTCATGCATTTTAATAACAGCGTTTTTATATACTATTTCCAAAACTTCATCAATATTGTGAAACCGATTATAAAAAACTCTGTTTGTAACACCCAGTTCTGCAAGCACTCTGCGTACAGTAACATTCTGCGCACCGTATGTCATGGCTATCTCTTCGGTAACTCTTACGATTTCCTCAGACATCTTATCAGATATAAGACTACCTTTTGATTTTACCAAAAAACACACCGCCCTTTCAGCACACTGTATGCTGAAAAGTATTTTACCATCATTTTACCATATTGTCAATAGATTTCTTAAATTTAAAGGCATATTAAAAATTTATTCTTAAAAATTGATTTGCAATTTGCCGTCTGTTATATAACAGACGGCAAATTAAAAAATTTAATATTATAAAAATTTCTGCTTAGCGTTCTTCCCTAAAATACGGAAGTCCAAGACTCTGCGGAGGCTGATTTTCTTTCTTGTTGCGCATACTTGTTATTATAAGCACAATTATCGTAACTACATATGGAAGCATATTAAATATCGCAGACGCCGCTCTTCCCAGACCTGAAGTATAAGAATATGCGATATAAAGGCCTCCGAAAATAAACGATCCAAGTATTGCAAGATTCGGACGCCATATTGCGAATATAACAATAGCTATGGCAAGCCATCCACGGTCTCCCATACCTCCGTTTGTCCATGATCCGCCTATATAATCCATTATGAAATAAAGTCCGCCAAGTCCGGCTATCATGCCGCCTATTGTAGTTGCAAGATATTTATATTTTGTAACATTTATTCCGGCGGCGTCGGCAGTAGCCGGGTTTTCTCCTACTGCACGAAGATGAAGTCCTGCGCGCGTACGCTTTAAAAACCATGCGCATATAATTGCAGTTATAACTGCAACATACGCGAGGAATCCATATGAAAAAAACAATTTTCCAAACCACCCCAGATCTTCTGCAAACGGAAGTGTCGTTTTATAGTAATCTGAAGTAAGCTTTACCGATATATTGCCGTTGTTGCCCATAAGCTTTGTAAGAGAACCGCCGAAAAAATCCCCGAAACCGGTACCGAATGTTGTTATAGCAAGTCCTGTAACATTCTGATTTGCCCGGAGCGTAATTGTAAGAAAACTATATATAAGCGCAAGAAGCCCGGATCCTACAAGCGAACACAAAAGAGGTATAATTATGCAAAGAGCGGCAGACGGTGTCTGAGTAGAATTTTCATAAATATACGCTCCCATAATCCCGGCACATCCGCCCATATACATAATTCCAGGGATTCCGAGATTTAAGTTGCCTGATTTTTCGGTAAGTATTTCTCCGGTTGAGCCGAAAAGAAGAGGTATTCCCTGAACTATTGCGTTGTTAATAATTGTAAAAAACATTCATCATGCCTCCTCTTTGCTGCTGTTGTGTCTTTTATTTATTTTATATGTCACAAAAAATTCGCTTCCGATTATAAAGAAAAGTATTATTCCGGTAAGTATATCGGCAACGCTTTCATTTAATCCAAGTTTTGGATCTGTCACAATAGCTCCCGCACCTACCTCAAGAAAAACTATAAGAAACGATGTAAGTGCCATTACTATTGGATTGAATTTTGCAAGCCACGATACCATGATAGCGGTAAATCCCATTCCTCCCACGCTGTCAGACGTTATAGTATGGTCAGTGCCGGCTACTATCATAAGACCTGCTATTCCGCACAGTGCTCCTGAAATAGCCATTGTGCGAACAATTACCTTTTTTACATTTATTCCTATATATCTTGCTGTATTTTCACTTTCTCCGACAACAGATATTTCATATCCCTGTTTACTGTATTTCAAATATATATACATTGAAATCATTATTACAGCAACAATTATTATATTGAGCAAATACTTTTGGTCCGCTATCTCCGGAAGCCATCCTCCGTGAGTATGACGGTTAATTACACCTACCGAATTTGAATCTTTTGGATTTTCCCAAAATACGATACAGAATGATACAAGTTGCATTGCAACATAATTCATCATAAGCGTAAAAAGCGTTTCATTTGTGTTAAACTTTGCCTTGAAAAAAGCCGGTATAACCGCCCATATCATACCGCTTATGATACATGACACTGTCATTATGGGGATAGTCAGATACAATGGAAGCTTGTCTCCTAAGTATATCATGCACGCCGCCGCTGTAAGACCACCTATAAGCGTTTGTCCTTCAGCTCCGATATTCCAGAATCTCATTTTAAATGCCGGAGTTACGGCAAGAGATATGCACAAAAGCATTGCAAGATCCTGAAAAGTTATCCATATTTTTCTAGTACTTCCAAAAGCTCCGTTAAACATGGCAGAATAAACCTGTATCGGATTATATCCCGTAAGCATAATAATGACAACCGATCCTATTGCGAGGGCAAGGATAATTGCGGCTGCGCGTACAAGCCACGCTTTATACCATGGCATCGCGTCCCGCTTTACTATTTGAAACAACGGTTCATGTACCTTTCTTTCTGTTTCAATTTCAGCATTATTCTTTACCATTTTTATTCTCACCTCCCGTTTTTATCTTTGTCATCATCAAGCCTATCTCCTCCTTGGTAACTTTTCTCGCATCGACTATACCGCTGACCTGTCCGGCACACAGCACAAGTATCCTGTCGCACAGCTCTATCAGCACGTCAAGGTCTTCTCCTACAAATATTACAGCTGTACCGCGTTTTTTCTGCTCGTTAAGCAAATTATAGATAATATATGAGGAATTTATATCAAGTCCTCTTACCGGATATGCTGCCATAAGCACGGTAGGCGAAGAAGATATCTCACGGCCGACAAGAACCTTTTGCACATTTCCTCCCGACAAGCGCCTTACCGGCGTGCTTACTCCGGGAGTTACCACTTCAAGCTGTTTTATTATCTCTTCCGCAAGATTCTTCGGGGCTTTCCTCTCAAGGAGAAACGTTTTTCCCCTGCGATAGCTCCTGAGCATCATATTATCGACTATATCCATATTGCCAACAAGGCCCATTCCGAGCCTATCTTCCGGAACAAACGATAATCTCACACCCATTTCGCGTATCTGAAGCGGCGTCTTGTCCCTCAAATTTTCTTTTTTCCCTGTTTTCGGATCGTTGTAAACTATATCTCCTCCGTATAGTTTCTGAAGTCCAGCTATCGCCTCTAAAAGTTCTCTTTGACCGCTTCCGGCTATACCGGCAATCCCTAATATTTCACCGGATCGTGCTGTAAATGATACGTTATTCAGCAATGTCACTCCCTCACGGTTTACACAGCTAACTCCGCTTACCAATAGTCTTTCCTGAGGATTACACGGCTCTGCACGCTCAATGTTGAGTTCGATCTTCTTGCCGACCATCATCTCCGTCAAACTTTTTTCGTCCGTTTCACTTGTCTTTACAGTGCCTATGTATTCGCCTTTACGAAGCACAGATACCCTATCTGACAAAGATAAAACTTCATGCAGCTTATGGGTAATTATTATTATTGCTTTTCCGTCATCACGCATTCTGCGCAGTATTTCAAAAAGTCTTTTTGCCTCTTGAGGCGTAAGCACTGCGGTAGGCTCGTCAAGAATCAGTATATCTGCCTCGCGGTACAATACACGCACAATTTCGACAGTTTGTTTTTCAGATACAGACATTTCGTATACTTTTTTTGTCGGATCCAATGAAAAACCATATTTTTCACTTATCTCCCGCACCTTTTTCTCCGCGGCTTTCAAATCAAACCTTTTTTCGTCCTCAAGTCCGAGAATTATATTTTCAGACGCCGTAAAAACATCCACAAGTTTAAAATGCTGATGTATCATTCCGATCTTATGCTCAAAAGCATCTTTTGGCGAACGTATCACTACCTCTTTGCCGTCAATAAAAATCTGTCCTTCATCCGGAAAATAAATTCCGGATATCATATTCATCAACGTAGTTTTTCCGCTGCCGTTTTCGCCGAGTATCGAAAGAATCTCGCCGCGGTTTACGGTAAGACTGATATTTTTATTTGCTACAACACTTCCAAAGGTTTTTGTTATATTTCTAAGTTCGATAGCTGCGTTCTGACTCATAGAATCCTCCTGATCTTTAAGGGTTGCAAATACAAAATAAAACAATGCAGGCGGGGCGTTTGCCCCGCCTGTTGTTTTATTATTTTTTACTTTATAGTGATACCGTCAATATCAATATCAAAGTAAGGTGCAGAGCGGTATTCAGACTCATGGAAATATCCGTCTGAAACTACTTCAGTATCCGGTGTGAAGTTAGCATCTGTATCAACATCAGCTTTATATTCTGTAAGTGTTTCGCCGTTAACTGTAAATGTAGCCGTATCAAAAACTTTGATTTCGCCTGAAATAAGCTTTGCTTTTACATCTTCAAGAGTTTCAGCCGTTCCTTCAGCTGCAACAGTGTCATTGAGACCGAGAATCTGAACCACATCATCCTCAAGTCCTCCGCAGAAATCCTGCTGGATTTCAGTACCGTTCATCGTAGCATTGATTATATGCTCAAAATAAGGCTCCCAGTTTATCTTAGAAGATATAAGCGCTGTATTGGGACCCCATTCACGAGTGTCAAGGTTGTAAGCGACATTCGGAACTCCTGCTTCTTCGCAAGCCTTAGGAGCGCCTTCGGAATCCGCATGCTGGCTGATAAGAACGCAGCCGTCTGCTATAAGAGCGTTAGCTGTTTCTTTTTCAAGAGCTATATCAAACCATGAATTGGTAAACTTTACATCCATAGTAACACTGGGGCATACTGAGCGAGCGCCAAGGAAGAATGAAGTATAACCTGATTTTACTTCTGCATAAGGATAAGCGCCTACATAACCCATTTTAGCTTCTTCTTCGGTTATGTCGCCGTTTTCAATCATTTCGTTAAGTTTGAGACCTGCGGCAACTCCTGCAAGATAGCGGCCCTCATATATTGAAGCAAACGCATTGTAGTAATTTGAAAGGCCTTCGGTATGAGCTTTTGTTCCGGTAGCATGACAGAAAGTTACATTCGGGAATTCTTCTGCCGCCTGGATTATAAAATCTTCATGTCCGAAGCTGTCTGCAAAGATAAGATCACAGCCAAGGTCAACAAGATCTGCTGCTGCTTCATAGCATTCTGCAGATTCAGGAATATTGGTTTTGAAAAGAACCTGATCGTCTGTAAGATTGAGAGCTTCCTTTGCGGCGTTAGCAGCATCGATGAAATTCTTGTCATATGTGGAATTCTCATCATGAAGGAATATAAATCCTACTTTGAAATCGTCTGCAGTTCCAGGGTGATTCTCTTCTTCCGAATTTTCTGAACATCCGCTGAATACAGCGCAGGCAGAAAGAATGAGCGCAAGTACGGTCATAATTGATAAAATTTTCTTCATTTTTTCCTCCAACCGTTTCCGGCAAAATTAAAATATATGTAAATAAATTTACATCTGAAATTAAATTAATTATCTTATTTTTTCGGCATTTGCCGTTTTCAGTTTTTACGGAAAACTATTTTTCCGTTTTCCATAGAATCTATAATAGCAAGCGAATATACTTTAATTCCCATGCGTCTCAGTTCGTCTCCGCCGCCTTGAAATCCTTTTTCTATCGCCGCAGATACGCCTACAACCTCTGCTCCGGCATCGGAAATTATCTTGCAAAGTCCCTTCATTGCATTTCCGCACGCCAAAAAATCATCTACTATAAGCACTCGGTCTTTACTTGTAATATATTCTTTAGGTATCATTATCTCATATGTTTTTCCGTGAGTATATGAATCTACAAAGGCAGAATAAACCTCAGAAGAAACATTGCTTGTCTTATTTTTCTTTGCAAAGGCAAGCGGAACTCCGAGAAAGTTTGCCGCCGCAACGGCAAAAGCTATTCCAGACGCCTCTACTGTTAAAACTTTTGTTACACCGAGACCTGAAAAAGCATTCGCTATATCTTTTCCCATTGCCATTAGAAATTTTATATCTATCTGCTGATTCAGAAAACTTCCCACTTTAAGAACTCCACCGGGAAGCACTTCTCCGTCTGACAGAATTTTTTCTTCAAGAGCCTTCATAAATGAATTTCCTTAACAGCTTTTATTTTTTTCGTTTTACACTTTTTATCTTGCTGCTGAATATGCATTATGCCGTAAACATAAAACAATCCCTAAAACGAAAACAAAGTAAACCGAACTTTACAATAGTTAACTCCGTTTACTTTCATTACTTGTTTATAATATTATCATGCCTGAACCGATTTGTCAACATTTTTTGACCCGAATTTACAAATATGTAAAATTAAACTGAATTTTTATATTTTTTTATATTCAGACATAAAAAACGCACATAATATATATATTGCAATTATCTGTCATTTTTATATATTTTCTATTGAACTTAATATATTTATATGATATAATATATTTAATGTTTTATAATGTATTTTTAATATTTCGACATATTCTGAAATTGATATAAATAAACTTCATTTGTCTAATTAAAAATTTTTGGATTTAGACATGTTTTTTCTGTTTTTAAGGATGGTACAGCAATGAATAAAAAAGTATTGAATATAATAAAAAAAGTCGTTTTATGCGTCTTTCTTTCATTTGTGTCTCTTGCTATACTTGGTGCAATTTCGTTTTATATTCTAATTGTGTCCGGACTATTTCCATCTCTCCAGTCGACATGGATATGCACCGCTATGACAACTTTAAGTCATCAATATCTTGCGACATGGTTCTTTTCAGACGAAAAAATCGAACAGGTTCTTGATGAAGCCATGGTTGATGACAGCGGATATTCAACTAATGTGGACGATATAAAAATTCCGGATAAAAGTACTGAAAGCTCAGAAGAAGAAAAAATTGATGACGTACCGGAAATTCCGGTTCCCGAAGTCGATCCTTATATTGAGGAAGGGTATACAGAACTCGAAGAAGGTTTATATTTGAAAGAAGTTTCCGGTGATAACTGGAAAGGCTGGCTTATGCTTATCTCCGACCCCAAGCGCGTAAAGCTTGAAGATACCCGCAATCAGTTTGTATGCGGTCAGAAAGTTATGACAATGATCGAAAATGCCGGCGCTATTGCGGGTATAAACGGCGGCGGTTTTGCTGACGGCCCCAATTATGACTCCAACGGCGGAACTCCTTCCGGAATTGTTATTGAAGACGGAATTCTTGTTAATCCTACAAATCCCACTACAATATCACAAACGGTTTACAGTATGGTCGGTATAAATTCAGACGGAGTTCTTGTTCTTCGTCAATGTACGGCACAATGGGCGCTTGACAATAATATAGTCAGTGCAGTGTCTTTTAAGCCGTTTATCATAGTTAACGGTGAGGGAATAATTAAGAGCGGCACTGGCGGATGGGGAATTGCTCCCCGTACTGCAATAGGTCAAAGGCAAACCGGAGAAATAATATTCATGGTAGTAGACGGCAGACAAATTGGACACAGCATCGGCGTGGACCTTCTGCCTCTTCAGGAAACACTTCTTGCGGAAAAGTGCCACAACGCCGCTATGATGGACGGAGGAAGTTCCACTGTTATGATATATAATAAAGAGTTTGTCAATAAACCAAGTTTAGGCTTTGAGCGCTATATAAACAACTGTTGGGTAGTTATGCCTATAGCAGAAGAAAATGAGCTGGCTGACGGCCAAACAGCCGAATAATATCGATTGAAAAGCTGGATATTTTTAATGAAAAAAAAGGTAAAATCTACAATATTTTTATTTACAGCGGCAATAGTATGGGGCTTTGCATTTGTAGCCCAAAAGCTTGGGGCAGACAGCGTTCCGCCTTTCTACTTTAACTTTATCAGATTTACAATAGGTGCACTTGCCCTTCTGCCTGTAGCTCTAATATTTGAAAAAGAAAAAAAGGATCTTAAAAAGCTTGCGAGAACAATACGCGCCGCAGCCTTATGCGCTGGTTTTCTGTTTGTCGCAGCATCTTTGCAGCAGACGGGAATTGCTATGACAAATGCAGGAAAAGGTGCTTTTATAACAGCTTTTTACTCGGTGCTTGTTCCTATTTTCTACTTTATTCTATTCAGGCGCAAAACCGGAATAAATATTTGGATAGGCGCAATTCTCGCTATCGCCGGCATTTTTCTTCTCAGTATAAACAGTGACTACTCTATTGGAACCGGAGATATAGTTCTGCTTGCAGGCTCAGTTTTCTGGGCGGGACATATAATAGCCATAGACAAACTTATACATAATATAAGTCCTATAAAATTCGCTATGTTTCAGGCTTTGTTTTGCGGTATATATAACATGTTTTTCGCGGTATTTACAGAAACTGTTACATTTTCGGATATCTACTCAGCCGGATTAGAATTGCTTTACTGCGGAATCTGCTCCTCTGGAATAGCATATACATGTCAGATACTGGGTCAAAAAGACGCAGATCCCACAATTGCTCCTATAATACTTTCTACCGAATCATTATTTGGAGTGCTTGGAGGCGTGCTTATTGACGGCGAGACTATGTCCTCTCGAGGATATGCCGGATGCGCTCTTGTTTTCGCCGGAGTTATACTGTCTCAGCTGGTATTTGAAAAAAAGAAAAAATCCACGGAAAATCCATAAAAAATGATTACGGTATTAAAAAATAATTACGGCCCTTTTCTGGAAATCCGGAAAGAGCCGTTTTCTTATTTTTTAAACATCTTTTTCAAAACCGTATGTCCGCTTTCTGTATTCGGACGGCGACATTTTCATCACTTTATGAAATATTTTAGAAAAAGCGAAAATATCAGAATATCCTGACATGACCGCAGCTTCCGTAACTGTATATCCTATGCTTAAAAATTCTGCTGCTTTCTCGCAGCGTACACTTATTAGGTAACTTTTTATAGGTTTGCCGTACTTTTCTTTGAAAATTCGTGAAAGATATCTTCTGCTTAATCCCATGCTTTCGGCAATAAGTTCGACCGTTATCTCATTCATATAGTTGAAACGTATATAGTCCTTTACCTGCTTGCAGAAATCAACATTTCTGGGAGTGCCGGAAAACAGATTATAAATTATCTCATATATCTGTGATATATATATCTCAGGTGATAAAATTCCAAGCTTTGTACACTCTGCAATCCGCATAAAAGTATCACTGACATACTTTACAACCGGCTGTATTCCTGACAATTTTTCAGCATCGTTTCCGTCAAATCCTATCCATACATAATGCCATGGATTACTTTTATCGGCTATGTATGTCGTTACCTCTCCCGGCCGTATAATGAAAATTTCTCCTTCTGATATCTCATATTCCCCTTCTTCACGTATATAAACGCCTTTTCCGGATACGCAGTAATGAAGCAAATAATAGTCCCGTATACTCGGTCCGAAACTATGCCCCGGATCACATCTTTCCGATCCAGCAAGGCGAGGTATTATATCTGTTCCGCTTCGCTTTGAATTATCTATCATTACCTGTGATACTTTCATGTTTTTCTCCGACTACGGTTACATAATCACATGCAAACCTATATTAATTTATTACTTTTAGTTACATTTTAACATGTTTTTGTTACAAAAATCAATTCTATTTTTAAATTTCATGTGATATTATAAAGAAAAGTCCGGATCTTTGCGGATGAAAGGAGATAATAATATAACATGAAAATTACATTTATGGGCGCAGGCAGTACCGTATTTGCCAAAAACGTGCTTGGCGATACACTTCTTACTCCTGCTTTATGTGAGTCTGAAATTGCTTTATATGATATTGACAAAGACAGGCTCGAAGAATCATACGCCGTAATCACCGCTCTTAACAAAAAATATAACGGAGAAAAAGCAAAAATTCAAAAATATCTTGGCGTCGAACAGCGACGTGACGCGCTTCGCGGAGCAAAATTCGTAATAAACGCTATTCAGGTAGGTCTTTATGATCCATGTACCATAATAGATTTTGAGATCCCAAAAAAATACGGTCTTCGCCAGACTATCGCCGATACTTTGGGTATAGGCGGCATCTTCCGCGGTCTGCGTACCATATATGTTCTCAAAGGATTTGCGGAAGATATGAGAGCTGTCTGCCCGGATGCTCTTTTCTTAAACTATACCAATCCTATGGCAATAATTTCAGGATATATGCAAAGATACAGCGGAATTGAGACTGTAGGATTATGTCACAGCGTTCAGGTATGCTCACGAAGCCTGCTTGACAGAGTCGGAATGAACGATGTACAGATCGGCGCAGAACTTATCGCTGGTATAAACCATATGGGCTGGCTGCTTGAGCTGCGCGACAAAGACGGAAATGATCTTTATCCTGAGATAAAACGCCGCGCAAAACACATGAATCAGACAGAAAAACATTCCGACATGGTGCGTTTTGATTATATAGATAAGCTTGGATATTACTGTACTGAAAGTTCTGAGCACAATGCTGAATACAACTGTTTCTATATTAAGCCTAATTATCCTGAGCTTATAGATAAATTCAATATCCCGCTTGACGAATATCCGAGGCGCTGTGTAAACCAGATTGCAAACTGGGAAAAACAAAAGGAAGAACTAATGAACGGCGGAGATGTTGTACATGATGAACGATCACACGAATACGCGTCACGCATAATGGAATCTGTCGTTACAAATACAGCTTACAAAATAGGCGGCAACGTACTTAACCGGGGGCTTATTGAAAACCTTCCTTCAGATGCCTGCGTTGAGGTTCCGTGCCTTGTCGACGGATACGGAGTACATCCTTCAAGAATAGGCAGACTTCCCGTACAATGTGCTGCTATGAATATGACTAATATTAACTGTCAGCTTCTCACGATTGAAGCTGCCGTTACAGGCAAAAAAGAACATATTTATCAAGCTGCAATGCTTGATCCTCACACCGGAGCTCAACTTTCAATAGACGATATTATCAGCATGTGCGACGAGCTTTATGAAGCTCATGAGAAAGCCGGTTATCATATCCTTTAATATATAAAAATAAAAAAACCGGGCAATCACATTAGTGTCCGGTTTTTTTATTTGACTTATTTTACAAATTAAAACTGATATAAAGCATATCAATACAAAATTATTTGTCTTGACTTCACATTATTTCTTTACGATATATGCCTTTCCTTCTTTATCTCCAAGCTTTTCCGATATGCTTACATCTATATTTTCGTCAAAGTCAATTCTTGAGTCCGTCTTTGTTTCGCTCAGTCTTGAACGCCCCTGCGGATCGTTAAGTCCAAAATAACCAAGAGCTCCTCCTTCATACTGAATATATGTATTGCCATGCATTTCCGGAACATATCTTTCATCAGCTACTCCACAGTCTACAAGGAACGCGCTTGATCTGTCAAAAATATTTCCCGACATCACAAAGTCGTCAGCCGGATTCTCAATCGGCCATCCTTTTATATGCGCGCCGGTGTTTCCGCCGCCCGCACGTATATTTCCCCAGCCTTCGCCGGCAAACCTCAGAATATTGTCAGTAAATCTTATTCCGTTCATTCGGTTGCTGTCAGAATATTCTCCGCGTGAAACATATTCTATGCTCCAATAGCAATTCTCTATAAGATTGCGTTCATATCTGCAGTCGTGCATATATGCCGGCACATCTATCGACCAATACTGATGAGTAATTCCGGTATCATATATATCGTGAATATAATTGTCACAGACATGAAAATTATCACAGCTGCCGTAAAGTTCGACGGCGTTCCCGTAAAGCGTAGTAGAATTTCCTAAAAATGATCCGCCGCACCATGCTATTTCACAGTTTCTTACAGTTACATTTACGGCATATCCTCCTCCGAATCCGTGCGAACCGGAAAACTTAACGCACAAATTATCTACCGTAACTCCTGAAGTAAGCGTCACACAATTACCCAAAGCGGCTATCTCTGCTGAACCGTATACCTCTCCGGGATTTCCCTTGTCACAATATATATAAACCTTATTATTTGTCTTATCATGATGGAACTGAAGATTTTCTTTAAGATCGGAAAGTCCTTTAAATTCTCCTACTCCGTCAGGTCTTGTCCATTCTTTTCTGCCGTCAGGTAAAGTTACCTGATAATTAGAGAATCTTTTTCTTGAATAATATTTACCATCAAAAACAATATTTCCTACATCTTTTTCTATCGGACGTATAAGTTCCCATACATTCGGAATTTCAGTCTTCTTCCATGCTTCCGCTCCATCAGCGGTGCCGCCGCACCCGTATATTTTTGGCTTTTCTCCTTCTCCGTATGCGGAATATGTAACGCATGTCTTTGTAGCAAGATTGCCACGCCACAGTCCGCCTCGCTCAAAAAGCACCACCTGACCCGGATATATATCCAATGTCTGAAGCTTTTCAAGAGTCCTTATCGCCGTTTCGGGTGTTTTTCCGTCATTATCATCACTTCCGCTGCATGAAACATAATATTTCCCGGGTGTGCGCGGATATTCTGATTTTGCGTTTAATATACGGTTTTTTAATTCTTCTGACTTTTTGTCAATGTCTGCAAGGATCTTTTCATCTGCGTAATTCATAGCAAATCTCCTTCTTCAGCTTAATATATTTTAATAAAAGCAACGATAGATAATTTTTTATCGCTTTGCTTTACTTTAATAGATAGTATCACAAACAGCAAAAAAATGGAACAGTTTTTTTAAAAATTTGCAATTATTTCTTTTTTTATATAATTTAATGAAATATAAATTTGTTGACATGGAAAATATACTATGATATAATTTTTACAAGAGCTTAAATAATATTTTTAGTAAACACATACTCTTATGCAAAGGAGAATTTTAAATGAAAATATTGCTTACCGGTGGCGCAGGTTTTATAGGATCTCATACTGCCGTTGAACTTCTGAAAAACAATCACGAAGTTATAATCGCGGATAATTTTTCTAACGCAAGCCAAGCCGTTATAGGCAGAATAGAAAAAATATCAGGACAAAAAGTGAAAGTATATAATATTGATGTTTGTGACGCAAAACTTTGCAGCAGAATGTTCGAATCCGAAGGTTTTGACGCCGTTATACATTTTGCCGGCTACAAGGCGGTAGGCGAATCATGCGTAAAGCCAGAAATGTATTACAGAAACAATCTCGACTCTACTCTTACCATTATTGAAGCAATGGAAAAATACGGAGTAAACAATATTGTTTTCAGCTCGTCTGCCACTGTTTACGGCATACCTGAAAAGGTGCCGATAACAGAAGATATGCCTACAGGCTGCACTAATCCCTACGGCTGGACAAAATATATGAATGAGCGTATTCTGACTGATACCGCTGCAGCAAATAAAAACCTTTCCGTAGTTCTGCTTAGATATTTTAACCCCATAGGAGCTCATGAAAGCGGTCTTATCGGTGAAGCCCCGAACGGTATACCTAACAACCTTATGCCATATATAGCGCAGGTTGCTATAGGAAAACGTGAAAAATTAAGCGTTTTCGGAAATGACTATCCTACGCATGACGGCACCGGAGTACGAGACTATATACATGTTGTGGATCTTGCCCGCGGTCATGTCGACGCTATAAATTATGCTTCGTCTCACAAAGGAACCGAAATAATCAATCTCGGAACCGGAGTAGGATACAGCGTTCTCGATATAGTAAAATCATTTGAGCGCGTAAACGGAATAAAAATTCCTTATGTGATTGCCGAAAGACGTCCGGGAGATATTGCACAATGCTATGCCGACCCTTCAAAAGCCGAAAAGCTTCTCGGCTGGAAAGCTGAAAAAAATATCGATGATATGTGCCGCGACACCTGGAACTGGCAGAAAAACAATCCTAACGGATACGAGGAATAAACTTTAAGCTATATAAACTTTCTCTTAAAAGCTCTGCAAATATTGATACAGTGCATAAATTCGAATTTTAAATAACAAAATAAAAACCAAGTGCCGGAAAAATTCCATCCACTCGGTTTTTATTTTTTATAGTTTTTAGAACAAAAATAATTTTTGTTTTAAAATATATAGCTTAGTTATTTTGAACGGTTTCTGTTTATTTTGGAACGCGGATTTACAAGCTCTCTCCAGTCGAGGCTTCCCTGATCAAGCGCAAGTATCAAAGCTTCGGCTGTAGCTATATTCGTTGCAAACGGGACATTATGAACATCACACAAGCGCAAGATATTTATTTCGTTTTCACTGACTCCGTTTGCGTTGCGGGTATCTCTGAAATAAAGAAGGATATCTATCTCATTAAACGATATTCGCGAAGCTATCTGCTCTTCTCCCCCCTGCGAACCGGGGAGAAGGCGCTCTATATGCAAACCTGTTGCTTCAGAAATATATTTGCCGGTAATATCGGTAGCATAAAGATTGTGCTTGCTCAAAATACCGCAGTATGCTATACAAAACTGCGTCATAAGTTCTTTTTTCGTGTCATGAGCAATAATTGCTATTTCCATGT
>CALWBE010000008.1 GCA_944375955.1 uncultured Clostridia bacterium
TTGCCTTTTATGCTCAATTCTTTGAATCCCTGAATTGCTTTTTGTTTATCATCCATGATTCTGCTGCCCTCCAAACTTTTACATTTTTATTTATTCTATAATTATAAATTATACTTTATAACATCAGTATAGTCAAGCACTAAAAATTCAAACTCTATCAGCCATATAACAATTCGCTCTCACATTATGCGAAGCCCTTTAGGATAGTGGTTTTTCAAATATCCTCCTACAATTTTAGCGCCACCCAAAGCAATATCATCAACCATAACTGCCGCCCAACCTTCATGAGCACCGCCGTATTCAAAGCCTTCCCCTCGCAGATACATAAAACATTCGCGCGAATTCTGAGATATACATACCTTATTTAAAAAGTCTTTTCCGTATGCCGAAAAAAACTGATGATGCGGAACTACCCTTCCGGATCTTATTTCTCCTATTTTAACTCCGCAGGCAAATACCTTTTTTAAAGGCGCCTTTAATCCGTCAGGTAAAACAATTATATTATCGCCGTAAGCTCGTATATTTCCATATACTTTTCCCACGGTTTCATATAAAAATTTTGATACTGTCGACCGTTCTTCCCGATTCAGTTCTCTGGATCCATCACGATATGAAAACTCAATTGACTGATGCAAAGTCCCCTTCTTTTTAAACAGCGCAAAAAACTGGCCTTCTCCTCTGCCGGTGTGCGGATAAAATCTGCGAACCAAACCACTGTCAAAATTTGCACAGTATTTAGAAATTCCAGGATCTGTAACGTTTAACAAACTACAATCGGGGGCTAACAGCTCATAATCCGGATTGTTTTCAAGAAAATAAGAAACGTTCATTTCATTTTCTTCAGGAGAAAAAGTACAAGTAGAATAAAGAAGATAACCGCCTTCGCAGACGCAATGCGATAAATTATTTAGTATCTCTTTCTGACGTGCAGCACACAACAAAACATTTTCTGCACTCCACTCTTTTACAGCTTCCGGATTTTTTCTGAACATTCCTTCTCCGGAACACGGAGCATCGCATATAACAAGGCCGAATTCTTCTCTAAAATTTTCCGAAAGATATTTTGTATCAGCATTCAACACCACAGAATTTCTGAAACCAAGCCTTTCTATATTGCCAACAAGAGTTTTACATCGTGACGGTATTATTTCATTAGAAACAACTATGTTTTTTTCAGGAGACAAACTTACCGCCTGCGAAGTTTTTCCACCCGGAGAAGCACAGGCGTCAAGTATCTTTATACCTTCAGGCAAAATGTTACCCAGTGCCGCCACAGGAGCCATTGCAGACGGCTCCTGAATATAAAATGCACCTGCATGATGAAAGGGCGAAATTCCCGGCTTATCGTATGAAAAATAATACCCGTCCGCGCAGTAAGGTATTTTTTCGCATTCAAATGGCAATTTTGAGATAAACGTCTCTGTGTTGCTGCATTTTATTTTATTCACACGCAGCGCACTGACGCGCTTATTTTCAAGCTCATTTATGTAAGCTATAAACTCATCCCCGAGAATTTCTTTCATTCTATCAGTATATTTTTCCGGCAGCATGTTTTCCTCTCATTATAAAAAACTTTGTTTATTAAGCCATCATATATTACAAAGACTTTTTTATTTTTCAATGCTCGTTTATTTCAGTAGCGCTAACAGCGTCGTCATAAAAAATTATATCATAAGTATATGGATCTATTAAACCGTCTCCTATATAATATTCGTAGCGAAATGCGTCTTTATCATATACTATATTCGCCGGTTCACCGAGCAAATTTTTAATTTCTTCTTCACTTTTTCCTTCAAGTTCATTTTCGTTTTCAAAATCACTTATCATATGTATTCTAAGCTTTTCATACAAATCCCATTTTTCTCTGCTAAAATCAGAAATATACCCCTTAATTCCTAAATATATGAAACAGTTTACCAACGCTGAGAAAACAGCGAAAATTATCAAAGCTAACGGCAACGAGCAGTATTTTTTAATTCTTTTCCTAAAAATTACCGGAACCAATAAACCTGACAAAAATACAGCTGCAAATACATATTTAAATATGCCGCCGCAAAAATAACTTATTATATCATTCATAATAGTTAAAATAAAAAACATAAATAAAATGAATGTCCAAATCAAAACCAAAATTGTTGACATCACAATGTTTTTTACGATTTGACTCATAATTTTACCCTCAAAAACCGTATCTTTCTTGTTTATACCATGTTATTATATCATGCCATAATTTTTTTTCAACAATATAAGTCACTTCAGCGATATATTTCATATTTCATATTTAATAAACAATTTTTGAAATAATTTTTTTGATGCTATATTTATGTTTCTGTTTTATCCTATTGAAATTTTGTTTTTTTTGTTGTATAATAATTTCGTATATGTGATAAATTGTGAAAAAAATATCAAGCTTTTTTCTGTTATCACTTTAAATATTGTGTGCAACTGCAGACGGAGGTAAAATAACGCTATGAAAAAGAAACTGACATCAGTTGTTTTCAACGGCACTAAAGAACAAGAAAACGCTTTGAGAGCTATGATCGCAAAATACAAAAACACAAAAGGCGCAATGATGCCCATACTGCAAAACGCGCAGGAGATATACGGATATCTGCCTATTGAAGTTCAGAAAATAATAGCTGATGAAATGGGCACTTCTCTTGAGGAAGTTTATGGAATAACAACTTTCTATTCTCAGTTTGCTTTAAATCCAAAAGGAAAAGTTGCAATTTCTGTATGTCTCGGAACAGCGTGCTATGTAAAAGGGTCGCAGGATCTTATAGACCGCATTACTTTAAAACTAGGTCTAACCCCCGGAACAACTTCTTCCGACGGAAAGTTTTCACTTGACGCAACTCGCTGTATAGGTGCGTGCGGTCTTGCCCCGGTTCTTACTATAAATGATGACGTTTACGGCAGACTTAAAAAAGAGGACGTTGACGGTATTCTCGAAAAATACATGGATTAACACGCAATAAGGCAATAAAGTAGTATTATAAATAAACACATATAAAAATTATGCCATACATATGACGGTTTTTGCCGTCCGCGGCAGAATGGAGTTTGCGCTTATGAAAATCCATGAAATTAAAGAAATACTCGGTGCTGAACTGCTATGCGGTGATGAATCGATGGACAGCGACGTTTATTCCGCATGCTGCAGTGACATGATGAGCGATGTACTTGCGTATGTCAAGGATCAGGGTGTTCTAATAACAGGTTTAGTAAATCCTCAGGTTATAAGAACTGCAAGCATGATGGATATGATTTGCGTAGTTTTTGTTAGAAGCAAAACGCCTTCCGATGAAATTATAAAGCTTGCAAATGACTGCGGGATAGTAGTAATGCGTTCTACTCTCCGTGCGTTTGAAGCCTGCGGTCTGCTTTATACCGCCGGGCTTTCAAGGCTTCCGGGTGATAGAAATGCCTGATACATTGAAATTTCATTTTGACGTAGACGGTTCAGACTTTTCGTCAGCCGGCGAAGCAAGTGTGGTAGTAAAGAAAAAATTAAGGCAGCTTGGCTATCCTGCAGATATTATACGCAAGGTTTCAATTGCTATGTATGAAGGCGAGATAAATATGGTCATACACGCAAACGGAGGAACGGCTGAAGTAGAAATACATGAAAATGAAATCGTAATTATTCTTTCTGACCACGGCCCCGGTATACCGGATGTCAATCTTGCTATGCAGGAAGGCTATTCTACCGCAAGAGAAAATATACGTGTGCTCGGTTTCGGCGCCGGCATGGGACTTCCTAATATGAAAAAATATACCGACTATATGAAAATTGATACTAAAGTCGGTGAAGGAACTACAATAACAATGAAAGTTTATTTATAGTAAAAATACAGTCATATTGACCATACAATGAAATATTGAGGTGTTTATGTCAGCAGAATATAATAACTCGAACGAGTTTTCAAGCTCGGTAGAGTATAAACATTCGGTTTCTTTGGACGTAAGCAAATGCAAGGGATGTACCACCTGCCTCAAAAGATGTCCCACAGAAGCAATACGCATACGCGAAGGTCATGCCGTAATAAATTCAGCAAGATGCATTGACTGCGGCGAGTGTATAAGGGTATGTCAGTATAAGGCCAAAAAAGCCAATCATGACGAGCTTTCAGTAATCAAAAACTTTAAATATACGGTTGCTCTGCCCGCCCCGTCGCTTTACGGACAATTTGATAATCTTGACAATATTGATTATGTTCTTCAAGGGCTTCTTGACATTGGATTTAACGATGTCTTTGAGGTCGCCTGTGCCGCTGAACTGGTATCGGCGTATACAAGGCTTTATATTAAAAGAAGCAATATCAAAAAACCGGTGATAAGTTCGGCTTGTCCAGTTATTTCACGTATTATAAGTATGAATTACCCTTATTTATGCGACCACATAATGCCTATCTTGCCTCCGGTTGACATTGCTGCATATCTTGCACGAGAAAAAGTTCACCGTGAGCATCCGGAGATTAAGGATAAGGATATCGGAATTGTTTTTATTTCGCCTTGCCCTGCTAAAGTAAGTTATGTAAAAAATAACTTTGCCGGCGATCGCAATTATATCGATGCTACCGTCTCGGTACGCGATGTCTATTTTGCACTTCTCGATGTAATGAACAAGCGTAAAAATTCTGACAAAGAACCTCCTTCCATTACCGAAACCGGAATGATTGGTATCGGTTGGGCATCTACCGGAGGTGAAGCTACGGCAATTTTTAACGAACATTACCTTGCAGCAGACGGCATTGAAAATTGTATTCGTGTTCTTGATCAGATAGATAATTCCGATATTACAAACCTTGATTTTGTAGAGCTTAATGCTTGCGACGGCGGATGCGTGGGTGGTGCTATGACTATCGCCAACCCGTATATTGCGCAGGCGCGCCTGCAGTCGCTTAAGCACTATCTTCCTGTTTCTCCTAACAGACCTGCAAGCGAATGGATTCCGGATATATTCTTTAACGAAAATACGGTAAAATACAACCCATACAATCTTCTTTCAGATGACAGGCAAACCGCAATGCAAATGATGAACCGCATTGAAGAAATTAATGAAACTCTTCCGAAAATTGACTGCGGCTGCTGCGGAGCTCCCACTTGTATGGCATTTGCTGAAGATATTGTAAAAGGAGACACCACTCCGGATGAATGTACAGTCATAATGAGGCAGCTATATCATGAATATATAGAAAAAAGATGCAGTTCGAATCTTCCTGAAAACTCTTTTATAAGCAATGTCAGAAACTTTCCGGATCATACTGGTAGTAACGGAACGGAGGATAATAAAAATAAAGATGAAACTTGAAAGTCTTTGCAATTCTCTTTCATTAAAGGTAATAACTGGTGATACAGAACGTGAATTTTCAGGGGTCTATGTGGGAGATTTTTTGAGCCGTGCTATGACATGTGTAAAACAGGATTATCTTTGGATAACAATAATGACAAATTCAAATGTTATTGCGGTCGCAAGCCTGACTGATGCTGCAGCTGTGCTTCTTGCAGAAGATGTAGTTTTACTTCCCGATGCATTGGAAGCAGCCAGGGAAAACGGTATAACAATACTGTCAAGTTCCCTTGACGCATACAGACTTTGTCTGCACATTGGTAAGCTTCTTGAAGAGTCATGAGCAGTCTTTTCTGTGATTTTCATATTCACTCATGCCTCTCGCCATGTGCGGACGACGAAATGACTCCGGCTAACATTGCGGCAATGGCAATGCTCAACGGACTTTCGGCTGCCGCACTTACCGATCACAACACATGCAAAAATTGTCCCCCATTTTTTTATCACGCTGAAAAATTTGGAATTATACCAATAGCAGGGATGGAGTTGACTACTTCAGAAGATGTACACATTGTATGTCTTTTCCGAAGTCTTTCGGGAGCGCTTTGCTTTGACGAATACGTTTCGTCAAAACGGCCAAATTATAAAAATAATCCGGATATATTTGGGCACCAATATCTTATGAATGATAATGATGAGATAGCCGGAGAAGAAGAACATCTCCTGCTTAATGCCGCTGATATTTCTATCGACGAAGCCTTTTACTCTGTTAAAAATTACGGGGGTATATGCTTTCCGGCTCATATAGACCGCCAGTCTAACGGGATTGTTGCAGTGCTCGGAGATTTTCCTTCTCAGCCAGCTTTTACTGCATTTGAACTTAATGACAACACTTCTGAAACCGAATACAAGACTCGGTTTCCTTTACTTTCAAGACTTGTAAAGATCGTATCCTCAGATGCCCACAGACTTGAAAATATAAAACAAGCAGATTTCTCAATTAACATTCCGCTGCCTGGGGGCAGTAATCAGAATTCTGCGCTGAATAAGGCAAATATGATTATAGATTACATATCGGGACTAATTTGAAAAGGAGTTTTGCCGCATGGACGAGCTTTCCCTCTACGTTTTGGATATTGCAATGAACTCAGTCCGCGCCGGGGCTACTGAAATTTTAATAGAGCTTGACGATGACGGAGAGTGGATCACTTTTACAGTAACAGACAACGGCTGCGGTATGACTGATGAACAGCTTAAAAAGCTGTCTGACCCGTTTTTTACTACAAGGAAAACAAGAAAAGTAGGGCTTGGCATCCCTTTTCTTAAAATGCTTGCTGAAATGACAGGCGGAAATGTTAATATAAAATCAGTTTCTGAAAAAATAAGCAAAAATCATGGCACAACTATAACAGCGCGCTTCTGTAAAAATCACATCGATTTTATCCCTATAGGAGATATGACTCAAACAGTCATAACTTTAATTCAGGGGTCACCTAATATAAACTTTACTTTCCGGCATGTAATGCCTGATAAGACAGTTTATCTTTCTTGTGCCGAACTTCATAAAATTCTCGGAGATATTTCTCTTGCAGAACCTGAAATCCTCACATGGATCGGCAGTTATCTTAATGAACAGTATTCTTCTGTCAAATGATATCAAATGCTGCACAGCTTCTGCAAAATTTAAATATGTTTAATTTTTTTATTTACAGAAAGGAATATATATTATGAAATCACTTGAAGAGCTTATGGCAATAAAAGCGAAAATGCAAGATAAAATTGCTGTTCGCACATCAACCAGTGATATCCGTATCGTAGTCGGTATGGCAACCTGCGGAATTGCAGCAGGTGCAAGACCTGTCCTTAATGCTTTTGTGGAAGGTATAAATGCCGAAAAACTTGAAGATAAGGTTACTGTCACTCAAACCGGATGCATAGGAATATGCCAGTATGAGCCTGTTGTTGAAGTCTATGAAAAAGACAAGGAAAAAGTAACTTATGTAAAAATGACACCTGAGCGTGCAAAAGAAGTTATCGAAAAACATATTAAAGGCGGTAATCCTGTTGCCGAATATACAATAGGCGCTACACAAATTGCAAAGTAATTAGGAGGAAATAAATAATATGGTTCGTTCACACGTACTGATTTGCGGTGGTACCGGATGTACTTCATCCGGAAGCGTTGCCATCCGAGAAAAGCTTGCCGAAGAACTAAAAAGCGCGGGGCTTGACGAAGAAGTAAAAATAGTTCAAACCGGTTGTTTCGGTCTTTGCGCTTTAGGTCCTATAATGATAATATATCCGGAAGGAACTTTTTACAGCAAAGTTACTACCGACGATATTCATGAGATCGTTGAAGAGCATCTTCTTAAGGGACGCATTGTAGAAAGACTTGTTTACAATGATACCGGCAATACTACAGGTGAAGAAGAAGCTGTCGCTGCTTCTCTTTCTGAAACAGCGTTTTACAAAAAGCAAAAAAGAATTGCCCTTCGCAACTGCGGTGTTATTAACCCTGAAAATATCGACGAGTACATAGCAAGAGACGGTTATTTCGCCCTTGCAAAAGTTCTTAAGGAAATGACACCTGAAGGTGTTATAGATACTATCCTTGCGTCCGGATTAAGAGGCCGCGGAGGTGCTGGATTCCCTACAGGTAAAAAATGGCAGCTCGCTAGAAATCTTGTTCAGGACGGCGGACAAAAATACGTTGCCTGCAATGCTGACGAAGGCGACCCCGGTGCATTTATGGACCGTTCAGTGCTTGAAGGCGATCCTCATTCTGTACTTGAAGCAATGGCTATAGCCGGATATGCAATCGGAGCCGATCAGGGATTTATTTACGTAAGAGCTGAATATCCTATAGCTATTCACAGGCTTGAAATTGCTATAAAACAGGCTCGTGAGTATGGCCTTTTAGGAAAAGATATATTTGGCACCGGATTTAATTTTGATATTGAACTTCGTTTCGGCGCAGGTGCTTTTGTATGCGGCGAAGAGACTGCTCTTATGACTTCGATTGAAGGCAACCGCGGCGAACCTCGTCCCCGTCCTCCTTTTCCAGCCGTTAAAGGTTTATTTGAAAGACCTACGGTATTGAATAACGTTGAAACATATGCTAATATTTGTCAGATAATTCTTAACGGTGCAGAATGGTTCGCATCTATGGGTACTGAAAAATCAAAAGGTACAAAGGTATTCGCTCTCGGCGGAAAAATCGTAAATACCGGTCTTGTTGAAGTTCCTATGGGTACTACTCTGCGTGAAGTCGTCGAGGAAATTGGCGGCGGAATCCCCAACGGCAAAAAATTTAAAGCAGCACAAACAGGCGGTCCTTCAGGAGGATGTATCCCGGCTTCGCTTATTGATACTCCCATAGATTACGATTCCCTTATATCTATAGGTTCAATGATGGGATCCGGCGGTCTTATTGTTATGGATGAAACTACATGTATGGTAGATATAGCGCGCTTCTTCCTTGACTTTACCGTTGACGAATCCTGCGGAAAATGCACCCCCTGCCGTATCGGCACAAGGAGGCTTCTTGAACTGCTTGATAAGATTATTGCAGGTAATGGTGAAATGGAAGATATAGATAGACTTGAAGAGCTGTGCTATCACATAAAATCCACTGCTCTTTGCGGTCTTGGTCAAACCGCACCTAATCCTGTTCTGTCAACTCTACGCTATTTCCGTGATGAGTATGTCGCTCATGTCAGAGACAAGAGATGTCCCGCCGGAGTATGTAAAAATCTTATGCATTTTGAAATTGATCCCGAAAAATGCAAAGGCTGTACTGCCTGTGCAAGAGTGTGCCCTGTCGGCGCTATTTCAGGTTCCGTCAAGAATCCTCATACTATCGATGTTTCAAAGTGTATCAAGTGCGGAGCTTGTGTTGAAAAATGTAAGTTCGGTGCTATTATCAAGAAATAAGGAAGGAGAATCAGGTCTTGGATACAGTTAATGTAAAAATTAACGGCAGAGATTATACAGTTGATAAAAATGCTACTGTACTGGAAGCCTGCCGTGAAGCTTCTATAAATATTCCTACTCTCTGTTATATGAAAGATATAAACGCTATAGGAGCTTGCCGTTTATGTCTTGTTGAAATTAAAGGTGCGCGTACTCTTGCTGCTGCCTGTGTACAGCCTGTAAGCGACGGTATGGAAATTATGACAAACACCCCTGCCGTACAGAAGGCAAGAAAACTCAATCTTGAGCTTATGCTTTCAGATCATGACATGTCATGTCTGTCCTGCGAAAAAAATCAGAAATGCGAGCTTCAAAAATATTGTAAAGAATACGGTGTAACCGATCAAAACCATTTTGCAGGGAAAACAAACAAATTTGATATTGAGCAAACTACTCCTTATATTGTACGTGACAACAATAAATGTATTCTATGCCGTCGCTGTGTTGCAGTTTGCAAATATAATCAGGGTGTAGGAGTTATCGGAGCTAACGATCGCGGATTTGATACTCATATAGGCTGTGCATTTGATAAATCCCTTGCTGAATCTCCGTGTATAGGATGCGGCCAATGTATCGTCGCCTGTCCTACAGGCGCGCTTACAGAAAAAGATGATACTGCAAAAGTATGGGCAGCTCTTCAGGATCCTACAAAACATGTCGCAATATGCGCAGCTCCTTCTGTTCGTGCTACTCTTGGCGAATGTTTTGGTATGGAGCCAGGAACTGATGTTGAAGGAAAAATGGTTGCAGCTATTAAGCGCCTCGGATTTGACGGCGTATATAATATGAACCTCACCGCCGATCTTACTATTGTAGAAGAAGCAAATGAATTTATAGAAAGGTTCACAAAGGGAGAGAATCTTCCGCTTATTACTTCATGTTCTCCAGGATGGGTAAAATTCTGTGAACATTTTTATCCGGAATTTACTGATAATATTTCTTCATGCAAGTCACCTCAGCAAATGTTTGGAGCCCTTTACAAAACATATTTTGCTGAGAAAAACGGACTTGATCCAAAAGATATTTGCTTCGTGTCGGTTATACCGTGTACTGCTAAAAAATTTGAGGTACAGCGCGATCATCAAAACGCTGCCGGTGTTCCTGACGTTGATGTTGCTATTACTACAAGAGAACTCGCTAAAATGATAGAGAAAGCTGGTATTGATTTTAAAGCCCTGCCGGATGAGGATTTCGACAGTCCATTCAGAATAGGCTCAGGCGCTGGTGCAATTTTCGGAGCTACAGGCGGAGTTATGGAAGCAGCGTTAAGAACAGCTGCAGCAACTCTCGGAGTAAAGCTTGACAAGTTAGAACTTGAAGATGTAAGAGGTACTGCCGGTATAAAGAAAGCAAGTTATAAACTTGGCGACCATACCGTAAATGTTGCTGTTGTCAGCGGTACTGCAAACGCAAGAAAGATTCTTGAAGCAGTAAAGGGCGGAGAAAAAATCGATTTCATCGAAGTTATGGCTTGCCCCGGTGGCTGTGTAAACGGCGGCGGTCAGCCGGTTCAGCCAATGAGTTTAAGAAATTATACCGATCTTAAAGCTATAAGAGCAAAAGTTCTTTATGACGCTGATAAAAGACTTCCTTATCGCGAATCACATAAGAATCCGGAAGTTACTGTTTTATATGATGAATTTTTTGGAAAGCCAGGCTCTGAAAAGGCGCATCATATACTTCATACTTCATATGTAAAAAGAGGTCATTAAATTTTGTTATTTTTTTACAGCTGCAGAAATAAATTTTCTGCAGTTGTATTTTTTTATGTAAATACATAGCTCACAATATACCTTGCATTTTATGACGTAATATGATAAAATATATAAAAATATATTGTGGAATGAAATAAAATGTATACCATACTTGATAAAATAAATTCGCCTGCAGACCTAAAAGCGCTCGACAGCAAAAATATAGAGCAGCTTAATAAGGAAATACGCAGTTTCCTTGTGGAAAATGTAACCAAAACCGGTGGCCATCTTGCTTCTAATCTTGGCGTCGTTGAACTTTCTGTCGCTCTTCACCGTGTTTTTGATACTCCGAATGACAGGATAATCTTTGATGTCGGTCATCAAAGCTATGTTCACAAAATTTTAACCGGCAGAAAAAACTCTTTTTCAACTCTCAGATGTGAAAACGGCCTTTCCGGATTTACAAAACGTTCCGAAAGCGAATATGACTGCTTCGGTGCAGGTCATAGCAGCACCTCTGTTTCTGCCGCGATTGGTTTTTCCGAAGCGGACAGATTGTGCGGAAATGATAATTATACCGTAGCAATTGTCGGAGACGGAGCGTTTACCGGCGGAATGATATATGAAGCTTTAAATAATTGCAATAAAAATACACACCTGATAATAATTTTAAATGAAAATGAGATGTCGATTTCAAAAAATGTTGGAAATCTATCAAAGCACATCTCAAAAGTTAGATCTACAAAAGGTTACTTTACATTTAAGCGTGGAGTTACACGCTTTTTCGACTCTATTCCTATTGTTGGAGCTCCTCTTAAATCAGCAGCTTCCTGTATAAAGCTGAAAATTAAAGGCGCTGTTTACAATATGAATTTTTTTGAAAATATGGGCTTAAAATATTTAGGTCCTATTGACGGAAATGACTATTATATGGTAGAAAACATGCTAAAAGAGGCAAAAAGGCTGAATCAGTGTGTTCTTGTGCATATTAAAACAATAAAAGGCTGCGGTTATGACAAAGCCGTGAGAAATCCGGAAGAATACCATGGAATAAGTAGCTGCAACTGTAAAAAAGCTTCAAATGGCAGCTTTTCCTCACATATGGGAGAATTTTTGTGTCAAGAAGCCGAAAAAAACAACAAGATATGTGCAATAACCGCTGCCATGAGCTGGGGTACTGGGCTTGAGTGCTTTGAAAAGAAATTTCCCGAAAGATATTTTGATGTCGGGATTGCCGAAGCTCATGCAGTAACATTTTTCGCTGGTCTATCAGCTGCCGGTATGAAACCTGTATTTGCTGTTTATTCTACTTTCCTTCAGCGTGCATATGATAATCTTCTGCATGATGTCGCGCTTCAGCAATTGGGAGGGCTTTTGCTTGTCGACAGAGCAGGATTTGCTCCTGAAGACGGGGCGACTCATCATGGTATATATGATGCCGCTTTTCTTTCACAAATCGATGATATTACTATATATGAACCTATTTGCTATGAATCATTAAGTAAAATGATAAGGAAGGCGTTGTCAGATAATACCCTTTATGCCATAAGATATTCAAAAGATGAAGAAAACGGTATTTTGAAACACGCTTTTTTTGAGAATGCTTCAGAAAATGATTACTGCAATTTTGATATACGTACTTATGGAGCCGACGAAAACGGAATGATGCCTCCAAACGTTGTAATTACTTATGGCAGAATTGCGCTTGAGGCAATAATCGCAGCTCAAGAACTCGCCGATAAAGGTATCCGCCTCGGCATAATTCTGCTTCAAACCTTAAAGCCGTTAGATAAACAGGCAAAAATGATTGGTGATATTATTCAACAATCAAATAAAATCATTTTTCTTGAAGAAGGAATTTATGAAGGCGGAATATCTATGCTTTTGCATGAAAAGCTATATGAAAACGGATATCTAAAAGAAAAAGATTGCAGTATAATGGCTTTGCGCGGTATGGTTCCTGAACAGGCTCCTCTTGAAAATCTGTACAAGAAATGTAAAATGTCACACGATGATATAACGCGTTTTATACAGGGCGGAATCGTATGAGAGCGGATGTCTATCTTGCCTCTCACGGGTTTGCACAAAGCCGTGAACGCGCTAAAAAAATGATTGAACAAGGACGTGTATCCGTAAACGGTGCGGTTATCGATAAAGTTTCAAAAAACATTTGCGACGAAGATTTTATATCTGTGAGTCCTCCCGAAGAATATGAGTTTGTCAGCCGGGGAGGATTAAAGCTTGAATATGCGCTCGAATATTTCAATATTTCTGTTGAAGGTCTTACAGCCGCCGATCTTGGTGCTTCATCAGGCGGATTTTGCGACTGCTTGCTGAAACATGGTATAAAAAAAATATATGCTGTTGACTGCGGAAGCGGACAGCTTGATCCAAAAATAAAAAACGACAAACGTGTAATTTCTATGGAAAACACAAACGCAAGGTATATAGACGAATCGCTTTTCGGTGAAAAAGTAGACTTTGTAGTTATGGATTTGTCATTCATATCTCAAATTCTCGTGTTTCCTGCAATATCTAGGATATTAAAAAACGGCGGAGTTTTAGTCTCTCTTATTAAACCTCAGTTTGAAGCAGGGAGAACAAACATTGGGAAAAAAGGAATTGTTAAAGATAAAAAAGCAAGAGACGCTGCCGTACAAAATGTGCTTAAAAATGCTGAACTTTTCGGACTTTATCCCCGATGCCAAGGTCCTGTAGAATCCCCTATTAAAGGCGGCGACGGTAACACCGAATTTTTATGCGCCTTTGATTTTCCGCAAAACAGCCGGTAAATTACGCTGTGTGATTTTGATCTTAAATATTTTGTGTTTTGAATAAACTTATATTAAAAAATTTTAATCACAGAAAGGATAAAAAAATATGAGAGCAATTAAATCGACTATACCTGCAGAAGAAATCACTCGTGTAAAAGGTCTTGGCTTTCTGCGTGACAAAACAACTCCGGACTGCTTTAATGCCAGAGTTATAACCGGGAACGGAAAAATATCAGCTGAAAAAATGGATGCCATATCAGAAGCTGCAAAGCGTTTCGGTAACGGTGAAATAGCTATGACTACCCGCCTTACGGTTGAAATACAGAAAATTCCATATAAAAACATAGATGCTCTTATTTCTTATCTTAAAGAAAACGGACTTGAAACCGGAGGAACCGGCGCTAAAGTGCGTCCCGTTGTTTCATGCAAAGGCACAACATGTACCTTTGGTTTAATAGATACATATGCTCTTTCACAGGAAATCCATGAAAAATTTTATAATGGATACCATAATGTAAAGCTGCCTCACAAATTTAAAATAGCCGTAGGCGGCTGCCCTAACAACTGCGTAAAACCTGATCTTAATGATTTCGGTATTATTGGACAGCGCATTCATCATATTGATTATGACAAATGCCGCGGATGTAAAATTTGTCAGGTAGAAAAAGCCTGTCCTTTAAAAATAGTTAAAGTGTCAGACGGAAAAGTAAAAGTAAATGAAGACTCCTGCAACAACTGCGGAAGATGTATCGGCACATGTCCGTTCGGAGCTTTTGAAGGCTACACTGACGGATATCGCATATGCGTAGGCGGACGCTGGGGCAAAAAGACTGCAAAAGCTCAATATCTTAGTAAAATCTTCACTGATAAAGACGAAGTTATAAATACAATTGAAAAAGCTATCCTTCTCTTCCGCGAAAAAGGCGAACCAGGTGAAAGGTTTTCAGATACCATTGCAAGGATTGGATTTGATACTGCGGAAAATATACTTCTTTCTGACGATATTATCACTCGCAAAGATATTATTCTTGGAAACTAAAACTAACCGAAAACTTAAACCGGTGTATTTTAATGAAACGAAAAACAAACTATATTCTTATATACTTTGCTGCACTTTTTACTTTAAGTATATTTTCATCTTCATGTTCTGATAAAGATATATATGATAATAAATCAGAAAGCATTTACTATAGCTTCACAGATTATTCTGGCAATACTGTCACGCTTGACAAAGCTCCCGAAAAAACCGCAGTTCTTTTTTCCTCCTTTGCTGAGGTTTGGGAACTTGCAGGAGGAAACGTTTCAATAACTGTCGGTGAAAGTATTGAAAGAGGTTTTGCCGGATCTGACGCAATTATTGTTGATGCGGGTGCAGGAAAAACTATAAATACCGAGCTTCTGGTAGCATCGGAACCAGACTTTGTTATTTGTTCTGCTGATATAGAAGCTCAGGTAAAAGCTGCAGAACTTTTGAAGGATGCAGGGATACCAGCTGCCGTCTTTAAAGTTGAAAGCTTTAAAGATTATCTTTCAATGCTTAAAATTTGCACAGATATAACAGGATGCAGTGAATTATTTGAAAAAAACGGAACAGACGTTGAGCGCAATATAAAATCTATTCTTGAAAGTGTAAAAAACAATAAGTTTGAAAAAAATATTCTTTTTATACGTGCAGGTTCATCCGATTCCTCTACAAAAGCTAAAAAAGCCGATGATCATTTTGCCGCGGCGATGCTTGAAGAACTTGGAGCATACAATATCGCTGACAATGCGCCTATTTTGCTTGACGGGTTGAGCATTGAAGAAATTTTGCGCGAAGATCCTGACTTCATATTTATTTCTACAATGGGTAATGAGCAGGCTGCAATAGAACATATGGATTCAATACTTCAAACGCCTGCATGGAAAAGTCTTTCTGCTATAAAAAACGGCAAATATGCATATCTACCAAAAGAACTGTTTCAATTTAAACCTAATGCACGTTGGGATGAGGCTTATGAATATTTGATAGGACTTCTGTATGACTGAATCTTCTTCTAAAACAAAAATATCTTATTCTAAAAAAATTCCTAAAATGGCAACAAAGTATATTCTTATGTCATTTATACTCATTTTTGTTTTTTTTGCAGCTCTTTTTTTAGGCAGTACATATATTTCTATTAAAGATGCCTTGAATGGTTTATTCGGAGATTCCTCCTCGACTGCTTCTGTAATTATGCTGCATTTTCGGCTTCCAAGAGTACTGTCTGCTATGCTCGCCGGCATAGGTCTGTCAATTTCAGGAGTTCTTTTGCAAAGTATAACCGATAACCGTCTTGCCAGTCCTAATATTATTGGAGTAAACTCTGGAGCAGGTCTCGCAGTTATAGCAATTATGAGTTTCTTCCCTCAGCTAATACTGTTTACCCCACTTGCCGCTTTTTTAGGGGCGCTTGCCACTACTTTTATAATTCTTTTAATTTCTGGAAGAATAGGACAAACAAAAATTTCCGTTATACTCGCAGGAATGGCGCTTACTTCTATATTAAATTCATGCATATCTCTTATTTCTCTTATTGATACAGATGTTGTATCTTCTTATAACTTTTTTTCGGTCGGAGGCCTATCCGGAGTTTCTTCTAAACAGTTAACAATCCCTGCTATACTTATTTTTATTTCCCTTGCCGTCTCCTTGTTACTCTCTTCAAAAATAAATCTGCTTGGTCTCGGCGACGGTATTGCAGCTTCTTTAGGCGTTCGCGTTAAACTGCTAAGAATAATTTGTATCATATGCGCCTGTGCTTCCGCAGCATCTGTTGTCAGCTTTGCAGGACTGCTTGGATTTGCCGGACTTATAGTACCTAATATCGCAAGGCGCATAGTCGGAGAAAATATTTTTTTTAAACTTTCCGCATCTGCTTTAATAGGCTCAAGCCTTCTGATTTTTGCGGATATGCTCGGAAGGATTATGTTTGCTCCTTCAGAAATCCCGGTTGGAATCGTAATGGCTCTTATAGGTTCTCCTTTTTTTCTCGCGATACTTTTAAGAGGTAATAAAAATGTATGAAAATGCACTTGCAATATCATCGTTGTCAATGAACTACGGTAAAAAAATCGTTCTTAAAGATATCAACTTTTTCGCTTCTCCTTTTACTATAACTGCTGTTGTGGGAAAAAATGGCTGCGGAAAATCATCTCTTGTATCATGCATAAACGGCGAACGCCGTTATTTCGGAAAAATTTCAGCGTTTGGTGAAGATTTAGCATATAAAACATGCAGAGAACGTGCAAAAATAATCTCCGTACTTCCTCAGACTCTTCCCCGCCCTCACATGAAAGTATTTGAACTTGTTGGATTCGGCAGAAGTCCATATATTAAACTGGGTCAACGATTGTCTTATTCTGACAAAAAAATTATTTATGATTCTATTGAACGTATCGGTATAAGCAGGCTTGCTGATTGCTTTGTCGATGAAATTTCAGGCGGAGAAGTGCAGAAGGCTTATCTCGCTATGATTCTATGCCAAAACACAAGCATTTTAGTTCTTGATGAACCTACAGCACATATGGATATTGCATATGAAAACGAATTTCTTGAACTGCTTCAAATATTAAAAACAAAATACAAGAAAACTATAATTACTGTTTTGCATGATTTGAATCTTGCGGTACGGTATGCAGATCAGATAGCCATAATGGACAATGGCAAAATTGTAATTTCCGCTCCTACAAAAGATATTCTTGATGCTGAAATTATAGAAAAAACATTTAAAATTAGAAAATATGTCTCAGAAGGTAAAGTGTTTTTCTCGGCATAATATTTTAGGTAAGTTTTTTTATTTGTCTCAATTTTTATAAGCTACATTTGAAAAAATAAGACAATTTTTTATTTTATCGAAATTATTCATCTTTTCCGCTCAAATAATGTTTAAAAATATTCCGCAAGAGGTGACAAATTATATGAAAAAAATATCATACAGCGGCAAAAAAACAAATGAAATTTCTTTTCCTTTGGGTGGAATAGGTACTGGCTGCATTGGGCTTTTGGGAAATGGAAGGCTTGCTGATTTTGAGATATTCGGTAAACCGAATAAAAAATGTCTTGCCGGTCTTTCTTTTTTTGCAGTAAAGGCAGAAAAAGACGGTAAATTTATTGATGCTCGTATTCTTAATACTGACTCTGAAAGCTCACGCACAGGATTTGAGCAATATGCGGATGAAAAAGATCTTCTTTTTAACGGTTATGGATATGGTCCGGCTTCTTCTACCCTATCCGGAGTTCCACACTTTCCGTCATCGGATTTTTCTGTTTCATTTCCTTATGCTGAAATGAATTTTTCATATGAGAAATTTCCAGGAAAAATTAAAATGCTGGCATTTAACCCTTTTATTCCGCTTAATGACTCTGATTCGTCAATACCGGCTGCAATGTTTGAATTTGAAATAAAAAACGATTCATCCGACAATATTGACTATACTTTATGCGGAGCACTTGAAAATCCTCTTCAAAACTGCAAAAATACTTTTGACGGAGATATACATACAAACATGAAATGTATTCGCCTGCACTCATACGACGATATTATTGATGACGGCGCACTCGATTCTCCGTACAATGCTAAAAATTTGTGCATTGCAACAGATGCAGAATATGTATCTTATCAAGAATATTTTTTTCGCGGCACTTGGTTTGATAAACTCCAGACATTCTGGAACGATTTCACCCAATCATCTTTCTTTAAAAACCGCAGCTATTTAGTGCCGGGAGAAAAAGATCCCGGCGTTATATCTGCACATTTTACACTAGCTCCCGGCCAGAAAAAAAACATAAGATTTGTTATTTCCTGGTATATGCGATATCTATCAAACTACTGGTTGCCTATTCCTAAAGCTGAAAACGAAGACAATGAAAGCTATTTATCAAAAAACCGTTGGAGAAACTATTACGTCAGATTTTTTTCCTCATCTTTGGAATGCGCTGCTTATTGCTTTGCTCACTGGGACAGACTTAATGCTGAGACAAAACAGTTTACCGAAAGCCTTTATTCTTCAACAGTTCCGAATGAAATTATTGAAGCTGTCGCTTCTAACTTATGTATTCTAAAATCTTCAACTATTTTGAGGCACAGTGATGGAAATATAATAGGATTTGAAGGAAGTCATGCAAAAGCCGGATCATGCGAAGGAAACTGTTCGCACGTATATAATTATGCTTATGCTCTTGCGCATCTCTTTCCTAAGCTTGAAAGGGGGCTGCGTGAAAGTGAATTTCTATATTGTATGGATGATGATGGTGCACTTGATTTTAGAGTTCCCGCTCCTCTTGGAAGACACTCGGAACTCCATTTCCCATGTGTTGACGGACAAATGGGTGCCGTCATTAAAACATACCGTGAATTTAAACTTTCAGGTGATGAAAAATGGCTGAAAAAAATGTGGCCGTACGTGAAAAAATCCATCGATTTTACTTTCAGCAGCAAAAACTGTTTCAGATGGGATCCTGACCGTTCAGGTATTATTCGCGGACGTCAGCACAATACTCTTGATACTGAGCTTTTCAGTCCTTCTTCATGGCTTCAGGGCATGTACACATTAGCTTTGCTTTCAGCGTCTGAAATGGCAGAAATAGTAAAGGACAAAAAATCAGCCGCTGAATATAGGTGCATTTTTGAAAAAGCAAAAAAATATCTCAACACAGATTTATTTAACGGAAAATACTTTTTTCAAAAAATCGATTTAACGGACAAAAGCCTTATAGAAGGTTATCCATCTATGGGATGGTATGATTCATCTGTTTCAGTGTCCGATTATTACTGGAGCGACGAATACGGAGAAATTAAGTATCAGATAGGAGAAGGTTCTGCCATAGACCAAACTCTCGCTCAATGGCACGCAAATAATATAGGTCTCGGAGAAATTTATGAAAAAGATAAATTGCTATCTGCTCTTGATACAATTTATAATTTGAATTTTAAAAAAACAATGCGCGACTTTTTTAATCCATGCCGTAATTTCTGCATAAACGACGAAGCCGGAGTAACTATATGCACCTATCCGGAAAATGCTAAAAAACCTAAAATTCCTATTCCATATGCAGAAGAATGCATGAACGGCTTCGAATATCAGGCGGCATGCCTTATGATCCAATCTGGTATGGTCAAAGAAGGACTTGATATCGTCAAGGCAATAAGAAAAAGATATGACGGCGAATATCGCAATCCTTTTTCTGAAATGGAGTGTGGTAGCAGCTATGTTCGTTCTCTCGCAAGCTATACTCTTATAAATGCTTTCAGCGGACTCGGATATGACTTATATAATGAAAGCATATCATTTAATCCTCTGATACAATTTTCTGATAATGGATATTTTAAATGTTTCTTTGCCGCCGGAGAAGCATACGGAACTATAGAAATCGGTCCTAAATATGTAGAGATGAAAATTTTAAGCGGAGAAATAAAACTGCGTAAATTCGGACTGTTTGCAGAACCTAAAGTCGTATATTACGGCGGAAGAAAATTTAGCTTTAAACCTTACGGTAATACAGCTGTATTTGACGTGTCTTTAAAATGCAGCAAAGAAAAAGGTATTACAGTAATATTTGATTGATAAAACAATATATATTGAAAGGCAAATATAATGCAGCATGAACAAAAACTTTTACGTTCAAATTACAATTACTATCTTCCTGAAGAACTGATCGCTCAGGATCCTTCCGAAAAACGTGACGAATCAAGACTGTTTGTTCTTGACAGAAAAACCGGAAATTATGCTCACCGCCATTTTTTTGATATTTGCGAATATATAGCTCCGGGAGATATTCTGGTGATAAATAACTCAAAGGTTATTCCCGCTCGCCTTATAGGCAATAGATTTAAAAAAGATACCGCTGGAAACTATACTGCTGACCTTGGATCCGAGGTTGAAATACTTCTGCTTGAAAGAAAAGGTAAAGATATTTGGGAAGCATTATCGCGCCCGGGTCACAAAACTCCCGCAGGCACACGGATAAGTTTTGGCAACGGCAGACTTATTGGAGAAATATTAGACGTGACTGATTCCGGAAACAGGATTATCAAATTCAATTATGAAGGCGAATTTATGTCACTTCTGGATTCTATCGGTGAAATGCCTCTACCTCCTTATATTCACAAAAAGTCTGCTGACAAAAGCAGATATCAGACTGTATATGCAAAATATGACGGTTCTGCTGCCGCGCCTACCGCAGGTCTGCACTTTACAAAAGAACTTCTTAATAAACTTGAAAACAAAGGTGTTATTATAGTTCCTATAACTCTTCATGTTGGTCTCGGTACTTTTCGCCCGGTAAAAGAAAATGATATCACTCAGCATAAAATGCACAGCGAATTTTGTTCGATAACTGCAGAAAGTGCTGAAAAATTTAATGCCGCAAAACGTGCCGGTGGACATGTCTTTGCAGTAGGCACTACTTCCTGCCGTACTCTTGAATCTTGTGCCGATGATAGCGGCTTTCTTTCACCATGTGAAAAATATACTGATATTTTTATTTATCCTGGATATCATTTTAAAGCTGTCGAATCTCTTATTACTAATTTTCACTTACCTGAAAGTACCCTTATTATGCTTGTTTCAGCTCTTGCAGGAAGAGAAAAAATTCTTGACGCTTACAAATGTGCCGTAAATGAAAAATATCGTTTTTTCTCTTTTGGAGACGCTATGCTTATATTATAAAATTTATAAATTCTGCGACATAAATGCCGCAGAATTTTTTGTTAAAAATTAAGGTAATTTTCGACAAAAAAACAAAAACGCTTGTAATTGATTTATTTTTGTGTTAAAATATTATTTAGTGTAATAAAATATAATCTACAAATATGAAACAAGAAATCAATAAATACGTTGATCGGAGAAAAATTATGAAAAACAGAAGAGACGGTATTCTTGTTAATGAAACCGACCCAATGCATGCTCTCATGCCATATCTTCATCCGAATCGTACTGATAACGAAGCTGTAATGAATGAAAAAATAGATTTAACGGCAATATGCTCCTACCTTGAGAAAAAGAACGCTGATTCACCTGACTATAAATATACTTTTTTTCATGTAATATGTGCCGCTATCGCAAAAACAATAAGCCTAAGGCCGAGAATGAATAGATTTTATGCAGGATATAAGCTTTATGATAGAAAAGATATATCACTGTCTTTTGTAGTGAAAAGGCAGTTTGAGGATGACTCTGACGAGGTACTTGCTATTGTTAAAGTTGACAAAGAAAGTTCTGTTTCACCAATAGAACAAATTTATGAAAAGACAAAAAAAATCGTTTACAGTGCTCGCAAAGAATATAAAACCGATGGCGCTACTGATAAAATGGCAATTCTAACAAAAATGCCGCGATGGTTATTGAAAATAGTAATGCGAACACTTTCCCTTCTTGATTATTATGACAAATATCCGAAATCTTTTATGGAAGTTGATCCATATTACACAACCGTATTTATTTCAAATCTCGGAAGCATAAAAATGCATGCCAGTTATCATCATCTTGCAAATTGGGGTACAAACTCAATTTTCGTGGTTATTGGCGAGAAAAAATTGACTCCTTTTTACAATCCTGACGGATCATATCAACTCCGAGAAGCTTTAAATCTCGGAATAACAGTGGATGAACGAATAGCTGACGGTTATTATTTCTCTAAAAGTATAAGAATTTTGAGAAAATTATTAGAGAACCCCGAGCTTCTCGATTCTTCAATTAACACTGAAGTTGATGTATGATCTATAAATGTTATGTGCATTTAAAACTGCATGATATAAAGGAGAAACTGTCACATGCAAACAAAAATTCAAAATTCTGTTTTGACTGAAACAAAAACTCCGTGGTTTAAAAATTACGGTGATATTCCGCATACTCTCGAATATCCAACTATTACAATATATGATAAAATAAAAGAAGTTGCAGATCTATATCCTGATTATGTGGCTTTAGATTTTATGGGCAGACAAATGACATATAAAAATTTGTGCCGTGAAATAGATATATGTGCCCGAGCTTTGAAGGCTATCGGAACTCGTCCCGGCGATAAAATTACTATATGTATGCCAAATTGTCCCAACACTGTCATTATGTTTTATGC
>CALWBE010000009.1 GCA_944375955.1 uncultured Clostridia bacterium
GTATCTCGGCTTGCCTTTTTCAGGCTCAAGTGTATTCCAGTAAAAGGGTACTGTGGCAAGATTGAAGGCTTCTGCAAAAAGCTCTTTGTACCGGGCGTTCTTTTCATCGTTCTCGAGTTCATCAAGCATAAAACAGTTTGCACCGAATTTGAATTCATGGCTTTTTTGCTCAAAATGAATCTTCGCGCCTTCTGCCGGAATACCGTTAAGCGTAACCTTTATTCTCGCACGGGTTTTCCTCCATGTTTCGGTATCCGTTTTTATTCGGAAATTCATATCCTCGGCATTTTTTATAAAATCTTCAAACACTTTCGCAAGATCTCTTTTCAAATTATAACACCTTCTTTATATAATTTGTATGTTTTTTGAAAAATTTCACTATTTTAAAAATTATTTCTTTACGCCAGTACGCTTTATGACCACTCTCTGTCATTAGCCCACTCTTTGTTCCATTCGTCGGTAGGTTCCCACATTCCCGGAAATTTCGGGTGCAGATGTTTTGAGATAAGTTCTTCGTTAAGACTTTCTATTCCGAGTCCCGGAGTGTCCGGAACATCCACAAAACCGTCTTTGAAAAGCGGATTTGCGATTCCGTTTGCAAGATCGTTCCACCATGGAATATCTACAGAATGAAATTCTACTGCCATAACGTTTTGTATAGCTGCCGCCGCATGTATTGCTGCCATGCAGGCTATAGGACTTTCAGCCATGTGAAGCGCCATGCCCACGCCGTACTTCTCGCACATGTTGCCGAGCTTTTTCATCTCGAGCGCGCCGCCTATTGTCAGCATATCCGGCTGCACTACGGAAATTCCGCCGCATGCCATTAAGGGCTCAAAATTCTCAGCAAGATATATGTCTTCTCCGGTACATATCGGCACATTGCATGCATGCGCTATCTTCTCATAATGCTTTGTCAGATGCCACGGAGCTATATCTTCGAGCCATGCGATATTGTACTTTTCAAGACGCTTCGCAAATATTATGCAGTCCTCAAGACACACATGACCGAAATGATCTATTGCAAGCGGAATTTCATATCCGATTACGCTTCTTACCTGCTTTATGTAATCTTCAAGAAAATCCATCCCTTTGGGTGTTATATGTATTCCGGTAGCATAATGGGGGATTGTAAATACTTCATAGTTTTTCCCAAGCATCATGTCCATATCTATCGAACCGCTCTGATGGCTTATAGCTTTCATAGAATATTTCTTTATATCCTCCAAAAAGCCTAACGGTGCGTTAAGACAGCCCGGCTCGTCAATCATAAGCTCGATTCCGAGATCCATTTTAACCATGGTAAAGCCCATTTTTACTCTCTTTAATATAGCTTTTCCCATATCTTCTCCGGTATGTTTGCCGTCGACATCAGTATCGCCGTACATGCGAACTTTATCGCGGAATTTACCTCCGAGCATTTGCCATAGGGGAACACCCCAGGCTTTTCCGGCAAGATCCCACATTGCGATTTCAAGACCGGAAACGCCTCCGCCTTGACGGGATGGACCTCCGAATTGTTTTATACGGCGAAAGATTTTATCTACGTTGCATGGATTTTCTCCTATAAGGCGGGATTTCAGTATAAGTGCATATGTTGCGCTTGAAGCGTCGCGCACTTCTCCGTACCCTACCAGTCCCTGATTGGTATAAACTTTTATAAGCGGGCAGTGTTTGGGAGCTCCGTACAGATTTGCAACGCGAATATCTGTTATTTTGAGCTGTGACGGCGATGAACAAGTGTTGACTGTTTTGGAAATTTGTTCATTTATGCTCGAACATTGTTTTTTTTCAGTTGACATTTTTTAGGTTCTCCTTGACATGCTAAGCTGAAAACATTATCATATAAGTATAAAATATTATTTTATATTTGTTGACAGCAACAGCATTTTTTTATATTATAAAGCAATTTCAATGCCGTTTCTTCCTTAATATTCTGAACAATATCCACTATATTCTGATTTGAGGGTTTTATGAGATATAATGAAAAAAATCTTTGCGATATGTCTGGCAAAGTACAGATAAAAATATATCATTCTACGGTATCGGAGGGAAAACGACCGTTTAACCCGCATCATCATACCGAGTGCGAACTTTCTTTAATAACTGAAGGAAGCGGAATTTATTCGGTGAAAAATAAAAAATACGAATTCCGCAAAGGCGATATTTTTTTATTTAACAGCGACGAGATACATTGTATAACCGAAGTTTTCGGCGGAAAAAGGTTTGATGTTTTGAATATCCATTTTGAGCCGAGACTTTTATGGTCAAGAGATGGATTTTCAAGCTTTGAACTTCTGAAAATATTTTTCTCCAGAAGCGATATATTTGAGAACATGATAGACAGAAACAATCCGGCGTCAAAAAAAATTGTTGAGCTGATTCTTGATGCTGAAAGGGAGCTTTGCGACAAAAAATTTGAATACCCCCTCGCTGTAAAAGGCAAAATTCTTGAAATACTTTTAATTCTTTCGCGCGAATACGGATATATTGATGACAGCGGAGGTTCAAAAGCATATGAACATAACGCTGAGCAGCTTGCTTCGGTTATAAGTTATATCGAAGGCAATTTGTCGTCTGAAATAAAGCTTAGCCAGCTTGCTGAGATATGCGGAATGAACAAAACATATTTCTGCTATATTTTTAAAAAATATAACGGCATTTCTCCGTTTGATTATATAACTATAAAGCGTATAGAAAAGGCTGTCGGGCTTATAAAAAATACAGACCGCAAAAAAATAGACATAGCGTCGGAATGCGGATTTAATTCAATGTCGAATTTTTACAAAGCATTTACAAAAATAACAGGAAAAAAGCCTGGTGACTTTAATAGACAGACTTCTGCCTTGAAAATGAATTGAAAAATCAATTCTTACAAATTTTTTCTAAAAAAATCATAAAAAAATTAAATAATTTATAAAAAATCAGGTAAATATTTACAAAAACTATTTACAAATTAAAACTTTAATGATATAATAACAATGTGTATAGCGTGAGTATATATCTGTTATATATATTCGGGTTCTTAATATAATATATTTGCAACGGAGGTAAAAAGCAATAAAATGAAAAAGTTTTATGAATCTCCAGAATTTGAATTGGTTTCTTTTGAAACAGCTGAAGACTTTACTGTTCTGTCTTCCTATGTTGACGTATCAGGCGGAGGCAATGACAACGAAATACGAGCTGCTTTTTGGCGCTGATAAGTTTTTTCGGCAAGGTATTCTTTCCGCGTCGGTGACATTGATTGATACTGCTGATTTACTTATTATGGTATGACAAAGCAGTGAATGAGTATGCGGTTAAAAAAATATCTCAAAAAATTAAAAAGGCGCCTTATGACGTCTTTTTTTCCATGTAAAAAATTAGCTGTTCCGCAATTTTTATGAGCAAAACAGAGTTTTCAAATATAAATTAAACGGTTATTCTGCTCGTGTTTTACGGAAAATATCTTGAGTTTTTAAAACATATTTATTTTGAGGCAAATATTTTTATTATGGTTTAACTTCTAAATTTTTATTTTTTCATTTATGCTGAAAGCAAAATCAAACCGGCATTGCCAAGGTTCAAGGCAATGCCGGACTTTTTTATTATCATTATAATTGTACTACTTGCATAAGAACTTTTCAGAACAACTTATTCTTAAAGATTTTTTGCCTGCCTTTCAGGCGGCTCTTCCAAGGTCATACGGCCTATCTTTGCCGAACGGAATTCGTCAAGCAACATCACGGAAGTGCGGGCATAATCTGTTTCGCCGCCTGAGACAAGAAACCCGCGATTTTTTCCTATTAGTTCAAAAAGCTCATACGGCATAAGATTTTCCGCTTCTTCTAATGATATTTTATATCTTTCGCATAATTCTCTTGGATATTTTTTATAAAGAGTTTTACACAATGATACGGCTATATCTTCGCGGTCGAGTATTTCATCACGTATAGCTCCTGTATAAGCAAGACGCAATCCTGTGCGTTCATCCTCAAACTTCGGCCATAAAATGCCGGGCGTGTCAAGCAGTTCTATACTGCTTTTTATTGTTACCCATTGATTCTCTCGTGTTACTCCCGGTCGGTTTTCTGCCTTTGCACGGCGTGTCCCAGCAAGTTTATTTACAAGAGTCGATTTGCCGGAATTTGTTATTCCTATTATCATCACGCGCGGCAGCCTGCCGATCATTCCTTTTTCTTCAAAACGTGCAAGCTTCTCTTTAAGCAGTTCACGTATTGCAGGTATTATATCGTTTATGCCTTCCCCGGTTATGCAATCGGTAAATATTGCTTTCTTTCCTATGCTTTTATAGTATTCTTTCCATCGCATATTCGACTCGGGATCGGAAAGTGATGTTTTATTCAATATAAGCAATGAAGGCTTGCTTCCCAATATTTCATCTATCTGAGGATTCCTGCTTGAAATGGGTATACGGGCGTCGCAAAGCTCTATTGCCGCGTCTACAAGCGACAAGCTCTGCGCAATTTCCCTTTTTGCCTTTGCCATGTGGCCGGGGAACCACTGTATTACCTTGCTTACCTCACGTGCCGGTATTTCTTGTGGTTTAAATATATTTTCAGTTTTTTTCTTTTTAGGTCTATAAGGTTTATATCCTGCCATTTTTCTCCAGTTTATATCGTTAAATTTTTGCGACCGCAAGCGGATTTCACACAGCTCGTTGCGAGGTCAGTCGACTGTCCCGAATTTTTTCAGCGGAGTTATGCGCAAAAGAACTCTTCCTAGAACATCATCTTCGGAAAATCCGGTATATATATAGCTGCCGTCTTCCTGCCTTGTATAATTTCCGTAAAACCGGCTGTCAGATGAATTGTTTCTGTTATCGCCCATTGCGAATACTTGATTTTCGCCGACAGTGAACGACGAAACGCAGGAATTAGATTCGAGAGGTTTTCCTTCTATTTTAGCTTCATCATTTATATACGGCTCGTCAAGCAGTACGCCGTCTACCGTTATTTCCCATGTGTTAAAGTTTATTTCCACATTCTGACCTTCAGTAGCTATAACCCTCTTTATTATAGGCTTTTGCGTGCGCTCGTTTAAAATTACTACTATATCTCCGTATTTCGGCTCATACATTACGTCTGAAATTATAAGACGGTCGCCGTGTGAAAGTGTATATTCCATAGAATGACCGTCTACCGTTACTATTTTTAAAAGAAAAGTAAATATTATTAAAACAAAAGCGAAAGCAAATGCGAAGGTTTCAAGCCAGTCGAACAACTCTCTTATAAAACGTTTTCCGCTTCCCTGAATGTTTTCAGTTTCTTTATTTTCATGCTTATCATACTGCAAAGCAGTTTCTTCATCCTGCGCTTTTTTTTCTTCGTTTTCGGGTTCGGAATTGTCATTCTCAGGCATACTGCCGTTTTCATAATTATCGTTCATCGGATATGCTCCTTTCACGGATGTGCCTTTTTTGTTTTTCGGCTTAAAATGTCAAAAAAGGAGCCTTCAGCGGCTCCTTTTTCAAAGCGGTGTTACCGCGTTTTGTCTGCCCGGATTAAATTTTTTACAGAAAATATATAATCTTTCTTTTAAAACATATCTTTTATATAAAAGATATTCCGGCCTCAGACGGAAATCAGAGAATTTCCTTAAGCTTTGCGCTCTTTCCGACTCTGCTGCGTAGATAATAAAGCTTTGCACGTCTTACTTTGCCGTGTCTTACAAGCTCTACTTTTGCAACGTTCGGTGAATGGAGAGGAAATGTTTTTTCCACACCGCAGCCGTATGCTACTCGTCTTACGGTAAAGGTTTCAGAAATACCGCCGTTTTTCTTGGCAATAACTGTGCCTTCAAAAAGCTGGATTCTTTCTCTCTGACCTTCCTTGATTCTGTTGTGTACTACAACAGTATCGCCGATCTCAAACTGAGGAATATCAGTTTTAAGCTGCTCACTTGCGAAAGCATTTATGATCTGATTGTTATTCATAAAAGCTTACCTCCTTAATTTTCCGGGTATTCATGCGCAGCTGCAGAGGAATGCCCTGTTTTATTAGTATAATGTTTAATGCCGCATGCCGAAAATTACGGCAGACAGCAACCATAACAAATGGATTATATCACATATATTTCCGTAAATCAAGCTTATTCACAGAATATTTACTATTTTAAAACGGATATCTATTCTTTATCTTTTTCTTTATCTTTTTCTTTATCTTTATCTTTATCTTTATCTTTTTCTTTCTTTCCGTCGGCAGTCTCTTCTTCTGTAATTGGTTCTTCCACTGTCACTTTTATTTCGATTGCGCGGCGGTGTTCCGTCTTTGTAACTTCGACAGACAAATTGTCGTATTTAAAGCTGTCGCCCGCTTCCGGTATCTTGCCGAGTTCTTTCTGAACCCATCCTCCTATAGTCGCAGAATCATTCTCTTCATCTGTAAAGCCGAGAGTTTCAGCTACCGTGTCAAACTGAGCGCTGCATGATATCAAATATATGTTGTCGCCTACCTTACGGCATTCTTCCACGACTTCGTCATGTTCGTCCCAGATTTCACCTACTAATCCTTCAAGAACGTCTTCAAGTGTGACTATGCCGGCTGTGCCGCCGAATTCATCGACGACTATCGCCATATGCACCTTTGACTTTTGGAAAGTGCGTAGAAGTTTTGAGGTCTTCATCTTCTCCGGTATATATACTACACTTCTGAGTATCTCAGAAATATCGGTCTTTTTCTCATAAAGCATATTGTGAAAATCGCGTTCGTGCAAAAGTCCGATTATATTATCTATTGAACCGCGGTACACAGGCAGTCTTGAAAAACGCTGAGTACGGAAGGTTTCCGCAATGTCATCGATTGGAGCGTCTTCCGCGATAGCCACTATATCAACACGTGGAGTTAGAATATCTTCAACGTCAACGTCATTAAATTCTATCGCCGAGCGTATAAGCTCGCTTTCCTGTTCGTCGAGACTTCCGGTTTCTTCAGCTTCGTCAATTATCGTTATAAGTTCTTCTTCTGTTATGCTCTGATCCGTTTCTCCCTTAAATATTTTATTTACCAGTTTTTTCCACAGAGAAAACAAAAAGTTTATAGGAGTAAATACAGTGTTTATTATGCGAAGGATAGGTGCGCTGCGTATTGCTGTCTTTTCAGGATGATCATTTGCAAGGGTTTTAGGGGTTATCTCTCCGAAAATCAGAATTACCACGGTCATTATCACTGTAGCCACTACTGGACCGTATTCTTCTCCGAAACGCCTTGAAAAAAGTACAGTTGCGATAGATGACGCTGCAATATTTACTATATTGTTTCCGACAAGAAGGGTTGACAGCAATGAGTCAAATTTTTCTGAAAGTGAAAGAGCGGTTTTCGCTCCTTTCTTTCCATCCTGTACCATTGTTTTAAGTTTTGTTTTGCTTAAGCTCGCGAATGACATTTCAGATCCTGAAAAAAACGCGGAAAACAAAACAAGTACTATCAGCCATAGTATAGGCCATATGTCCATTAAAAAAACCACATTCCTTTTAATTATAAGTTTAAATATTATTTTATCATATATTTATAAAAATTGCAAGTATAAGCATTTTTATTTGATATGTCAGCTTAAAAATTCACATTTAATTCATAATGCAAAAATTGAAAAAACAAAAATTTTATATATTATTTTATTATCATATCTAAATATATGAAAATTTATGAAAAACAGGGGTGATTGAAATGCTGATGAAATTTCCCGGAGGAGTTTTAAAAGCGCTGACTCTCAGCTACGATGACGGAGTCTGCTATGACAGAAAACTTATTGAGATAATGAGAAAACACGGGCTTAAAGGCACATTCAATGTCAATTCAGGAAGCTTTGCTGAAAAAAGCGGCGAGAGAAAAATGACAGCCGAAGAGACAAAACAGCTTTATGAAGAAAACGGAATGGAAGTTGCTTTGCACGGCCTATACCATCGCCATCTTGAAGACCTTCACGCGCCGGTCATGTGTTATGAAGTTATGAAAGACAGGGAAAATCTTGAAGCGCTGTTCGGCAAGGTAGTAAGAGGCATGGCATATGCTTTCGGAACTTACAGCAATGACGCAGTCGAAACCTTGAAAAGAGCCGGAATAGTATATTCGAGAACAACTATCTCAAATGAAAAATTTGATATTCCGAAAGACTGGTTAAGGCTTGAGGCTACTTGTCATCATAACAATCCGCGTCTTTTTGAACTTGCCGAAGCCTTTCTTTCTCCCGAGCCGAAAGAGGAATGGCGTCAGAGACCGCGTCTTTTTTATCTTTGGGGACACAGCTATGAATTTAATGACAACAACAACTGGAATATAATTGAAAAATTTGCCGAAATGACAGGAGACCGTGAAGATGTTTGGTATGCTACGAATATCGAAGTATATGATTATGTAGAAGCATATAAAAATCTTGTTTTAAGCTGCGATGGAAAAATAGTTTATAATCCTTCGGCGCTTGACGTTTGGTTTTGCGATAACGGCAGGGATTATTGCCTGAAACCCGGAGAAACCGTAAAGCTTTAATTGTATATAGTTTTGTTTGTAAACAAAATTTATGTTTAAAAAGAACTTTTAAATAAGAGGGAGTTGCGGATGATACATTCGTTTTTGCTTATAGGCCAGTCGAATATGGCCGGAAGAGGCTTCTTACATGAGGCAAGAAAGATTGACGGAAGTCAAATACGTATACTGCGCAATGGCAGATGGCAGCCGTTTTTTCGGCCGGTGCAGCCTGACAGGCCTTTTTCAGGGGTATCGCTTGCCGAAAGTTTCGCTGAAAAATATGCTTGCGAACACGGCGTTGCAGCGGGACTTATCCCATGCGCCGACGGAGGAACAAGAATAGATCAGTGGAAAATAGGCAGTCTTTTGTACGACAACGCCGTATACTGCGCAAGGCTTGCGCTGCGCACATCTGATATAGCCGGCGTTTTATGGCATCAGGGAGAATCTGACTGTCTGACAGATCCCGCCTTATACGAAGAAAAGCTCAGCGTTATTATGGATGGCTTCAGAAAAGATCTCGGACTTTATAATGTTCCTTTTATAATAGGAGGCTTGGGAGATTATCTTGCTGATTATGGAAACGGAAACGGTGAAATGAAGAATTATCCTAAAATAAATGCAGCGCTCGAACATTATGCTTTAAGTCATCCGATGACAGGATTTGTTTCGGCTTCCGGACTTAAACCTAATCCTGACAATCTGCATTTTTCGGCTGAAGCTCTGTATGAATTCGGACTCCGCTATTACAGTGTTTTTGATAGGCTTGAAGACAAGAGCCGAACATTCAAAGAAAAGCCGGGTGACGATGAAGCTGTAAGAGGTGCGCTTGAGGAGCTTTAGGATTTCTTTATTTATCGTCATTTTGGTTTTGAAAGAAAAAATACGCCGTCAGAAAAACATTTTTTCTGACGGCGTATTTTTTATAATTGCCGGCAATAGTCTTCGGCGTATTCTCTCGGAGTTTTTCCGACTATTCGGTGAAATTCGCATGAAAAATAGCTGATGCTGTCAAATCCGCAGCGTGTTGCCGTTTCGGTTATCGTATAATATCCGGTTCTAAGAAGTGCTTTCGCGTTCTCTATGCGTATTTTCTTTATGTATGCGTTTGGAGCAGTACCGTATATATCCCCGAATTTCCGGCGAAAATACACTTCGCTTATGCCCGCCTCCGCGGCAAGCGATGATACTGAGAGTGCCGGATCCGAAAATCCTCTGTCAATATGTTCTTTAGCATACCGCATGCGCGGATCTATTATGCCTGTTCCTCTTATCCGTTTTATCTCATGTCTTGTCTCGGCAAGAATGCCGTAAAATATCGACATGCAGTAAAGATCATTTTCTCTACCTAATTTGTATCTTGAAGCAAGTTCGGAAAACATATTGTTGAATACGACGTGGTATGCCGGAGTTATAACCTCAAAAGGAATATCTTTTCTTTCTTCCATAGTTTTAAAATGAACTGCGTACATACTGCCGTTTTCAATTATTTCCGTATCGTATGACAGTCCTTTAGGAACAAATGTTATATCTCCGGCTTTAGATATCAGACTTTTTTTACCGTCTTCTATTTTTACGCTGCCGGACAGTCTGAAGGTAAGTGCATGATACGGTCTGCCAGGAACGTATATGCTTCTTTTTTTTATAAAATCGGGACGAAATACAAAAATTTCGGTAACGGTTATATTTTCATCAAAAAACATTGTTTTCACCTTTTTTGAACTGTATTCCTTTGGATTATATCATTCTTAAACACAAAAATCAAGTTTCGGTTTTCTAAAATTTATTGCGGTTTATTATTGTATTTTAACAAATTCGAATATATAATGCAGAAAATACTTTAGAAAAGGAAATAAGGTGTAATTATATGAATGAGCTTATGGAAAAAATAAAACTTGCCGTCGAGCATGAAAAGATTGATCTTATCGGATTTGCGGACAAATCAAGATTTGACGCGCTGCCGCCCGAAACAAATCCTTTTTCGATCTTTCCGGAAGGAAAAACCGTTATTCTCATAGGCAAAAGAATATGCCGCGGATCTTTGCGCGGAGTGGAAGAAGGCACTAATTTTGGAGATTATAATCTTTTCGGTATAAATTGGCTTGAAGATGAATTTCTTTCTATTGCCTGCTATGGACTTGTTAACGCCATAGAAGACTGCGGATGGGAAGCAGTTCCGATCTTTCCGAATCCGTCTGAGATAGCTCCTACCGGAATTTCGGTAGGTGACGGAAGACCTGCTCCGAACGTTTTCCCTGATTTTGACTATGCAAGCGTAGCATGCGGGTTATGCGAGCTTTCATTTAACAGAATTCCTTTTTCTCCTAAATTCGGTTCGCGTCAGAGATTTCACATGATAATTACCGATGCGGAACTTGAACCGACGCCTATACTTGAAGGCAGTGTTTGCGACCGCTGCGGAAAATGTGCCGACGCATGCCCTCTCGGAGCGATTTCACACGACAAGACTGAGGAAATTGAGATATGCGGCAAAAAAATGACAGTTGCGGTTATAGACTATGAAAAATGCAAGGTATGCAAAAACGGAGCTTGTCCCAACCGTTTTTCAAGCGGTGCAAGGCCTGACAGGATCGCCGCTTTATGCAACCGGACCTGCTTATGCCATCTTGAGGAAAAAGATATTGTCGAGAATAAATTTGAAACGGCATTTCGTAAGCGAAGAGAATGGTCTCTTGACAGTTTTGGAAACTATGTGGAGAGAGACACTGAAAGTGCGAATGTTATAGGCGGTTCGTTTATTAAAGACAGAAACAGGAGCGCAGAAAAATGAAACTTACTTCTCAAATGATAAAGGACAAGGCGAAGGAACTTGGAATTGACTGTATCGCTATTGGAAACATCGAGCGATTCCGCGGCGCGCCTCCTCTTATGTCGCCGATCTCTTATTTTCCCGAAGCAAAATCGGTCATAGCGCTTGCGATGCGCATACCGCGTGGTACATATAGAGGAATTGAAGAGGGAACTCACTGGCATAATTATACTTTTTATTCTTACAATAAACTTAATTCGCTTTTTAGACCTAAAAAATCATACGAGCTATGCTGTTTTATCGAAGATCACGGATGGGAAGCGGTCGCTCATTATCCGGCTGTTCCCGAAGGAAACGGAACTACAAGAAAACCGGTAGGCAAAGACAAACTGCCGCCTGATGTTGTATGCAGTGTTAGAGTAATAGCCGCCGGATGTGGTCTTGGCGAAATAGGCTTTTCAAAAGTGTTTCTGACAAAAAAATTTGGTCCGAGAGTAAGGCTGGGACTTATTTTTACCGACTGCGAGCTTGAACCTGATCCTATTCTTGATACGGGAACCTTATGTCTGCATTGCGGTTCCTGTGCGAGAGAATGCCCCGGAAATGCCATACCTTCAGTGCGGGATCCCGAAAAACGCCTTGAGGTAAACTTTGGTGAAAAAAGCATCTGGTACGGAGACGTGCATATGGGAAGATGTACCTTGTCTCATCACGGTTTCAATAATGAATGTTCGCCTTTTCATAAAAAAGAGTTTCCGAATATGGCTTTTGATGTGCGTTCGTCAGAGATGACAGAGGAGGAAGCATATATATTGTGTTATTCTATTGCAGGATCTAAGTGGGGAAGAAAACCGGAAACAAATGCCGTTCTTGAATATTATGATTATATTCTGAAGCATACTGGATATTTTGCAATATGCGGCGCACGCGGATGTATAAGAGCTTGTATGAACGTTATGGAAAAAAGCGGCAGGATAGAAAATAAATTTCACAATCCTTTCTATAAAAAACCTTCATGGCTGCTGTCTAACAAACCGGAAGAGGTATCACGCGGAGTGAATCCCTATCGTGAAAAATATCTCGATAAAAATTATCCAGGAATAAGAAAAAATGAATATGAGCGAAAGGAAAAGAAATCTGACAAAATGTAATCTTTAATACATGAAAAAATTGCTTTTCTAATGAAAACATATTTTTGTTGCAATTATAGAGGCGGGACAAATATATATTATTTCGCTTGCAGAACTCTGTGGAGGCGCGATCTCAAAGAAGTCGCGCCTCCATTTTTTGCGGTTATTTATATGTGGTTTCACACTGCCGTCACATAAGCCGGACAAACTTTTCGGGCACTGTTCAAAGTTTTGAAATAAATAAATGGTATACTTCTTCACATAATGGCTTGTTATGCCTACGGTATGCTCAGGTATTTACCATACGGAAATATTATATTTTATCCGAAAGGAATGATCTTAAATAGAATGATCGAAATAAAAAATATCGTAAAAAAATACGGAAATATATACGCCGTAAACGACATTTCTTTTAAAATCGACGCAGGGGAGGTTGTAGGTTTTCTCGGGCCTAACGGCGCCGGCAAAAGTACGACAATGAATATACTTACCGGCTATCTTTCCGCTACATCAGGAAGTGCCAAAATAGACGGCGTTGATATTTTGGAAAATCCTATAAAGGCAAAAAGAAGAATAGGTTTTCTCCCTGAGCAGCCACCTCTTTATCTTGATATGACCGTAAATGAATATCTCTCTTTTGTATGTGATCTGAAACACTGCTCTTTAAATCACAAAAAACACATAGATGAGATCTGTGAGGTGGTCGGTATAAGCGACGTGAGAGGCAGGATTATCGGACATTTGTCAAAGGGCTACCGCCAGCGCGTAGGCATCGCGCAGGCGCTTGTCGGAAATCCTCCGGTGCTTATTTTTGACGAGCCGACAGTAGGTCTTGATCCAAAACAAATAATTGAAGTGCGCAGCCTTATAAGATCGCTCGGAAAAAAACATACGGTTATATTAAGCACGCATATACTTTCTGAAGTTAAGGCGGCGTGCGACCGTATAATAGTTATAGATAAAGGCAAGATCGTCGCTGACGAGCTTACAAAAGATATCGGCAGAGCCGTAAAGGGGACAAGAAAGTTTTCAGCAAAGATATGCGGAGATCCTAAAACCGTAATTAAGATACTAAAAGGTATAGACGGCATAGTAGCAGTATCTGATCAGGGTCAAAGCGAGGACGACAGCCGAGAATATATAATTGAGGCAGATTCTTCCATAGACATCAAAAAGCCTCTGTTTTACGCACTATGCGACGCGCGTATGCCGCTTGTCGGTCTTTCGGCTGCGGGAGAAAATCTTGAGGAAATATTTATTTCTATAATAGACGGAAATGAAAATGACAGGAGGGATGGAAATGCTGCCGATTTACAAGCGTGAGATGTATGCATACTTTACTTCTCCTATAGGTTATACTTTCGTGGCGGTTTTGCTGGCAATATCCGGAGCTTTATTTTCGGTTACAACAGTATGGATGAAAACCACATCGGTTTCGGCGTATTTTACAATTATGCTTTTCACATATACGATACTTATCCCTTTGCTTACAATGAAACTTTTTTCGGAAGAGAGAAAAACAAAAACCGAACAAATACTTCTAACTTCTCCTGAAAGTATTTTCGGAATAGTATTCGCTAAATTTTCAGCCGCATTTACTCTTTATGCCGGTACTTTTACTATATCTTGCATAATAAATTATTTTACTCTGTCTTCTGTTGCCGGAAAAAGTCCCGTACTTTCCCAATTTATAGGAAATACGGTGGGAATAATACTTATCGGAGCGGCATTTATAGCCGTCGGAGTTTTTATGTCGTCTCTCACCGAAAATCAGGTGATAGCTGCGGTAACTACATTCGGCGCCATACTTGTCATGCTGCTTCTGTGGCTTTTGACCTCCTCTATAAACAATCCCGTACTTCGCAATATTGTTAAATGGTTTTCGGTTCTGGATCGTTTCGCGTATTTTACAAACGGCATATTCTCAGTGCCCGCAATAGTATATTTTTTCAGCCTTGCTCTGGTATTTCTCTTCCTTACGACACGGATTTATGAAATGCGCCGCTGGAACTGACTGACGGGAGGATTAAAAAATATGTTAAATCTGCTTAAAAAAAGCAAAAGGCTTAAATATGGATCTGTCGCGCTTATATTTACTGTTATATTTATTGCTATCGTAATACTTATAAACGCCATACTCACGGCACTTGATTCAAAATTCGGCCTTTACGCCGATATAACCGGCGAACAGCGTTATGATATAAGCGAAACTACCTTTGAACTTATCGGCAATATTCAAGACAATATAGAAATAATATTCTGTAACGACCGCGATAAGCTTATTGAAAATGATATGATGAGCATGATCGTTATGCTTTCGGAAAAATATGAGTCTGAGTTTCCCAATATTTCGGTAAGATATCTCAATATAGACAGAAATCTTTCAGAAGCAAGAACATTGGCAAAAGCTACTACCGAAACTAAGCTTAACAGAACTGATGTTATAATTCGTTCTGCAAATACCGAAAAGGCAAGAATAGTTATGAAAAATTCATTTTTCACCTTAAATTTTGACGGAAGAAGCTATTACTATTACGGATTCAACGGAGAAAGACGCTTTACTGAATCTATACTCATGCTTGCCAATTCATCCGACGATAAAGTTGCAATAATAACCGGACACGGTGAAAATGAAGATCTTGCGACTCTTGCCGAGGTACTTATGGGCGCCGGATATGACGAGACAGAACAGGTAAAAGTAAATCTTGCCACCGAAGATATTCCCGAAAACACAAGACTTGTTATAATAAACAATCCACAGAGGGATTTTTTAGGATATGATTCGGCAAACAGCGGAAATACCGATGAAATAAATAAACTTAATAAATATCTTCAGAATTACGGAAATCTTTTGGTCCTTATAGACAATGAAACAGGAGATCTGCCTGAACTGTCAGAATTTCTTGCAGAATGGGGAATATCATATATAAGCGGTCTTGTTGTAGTAGATCCTGATAATTCCATATCTCCTGACGGAAAAAGCATTAGAGCTTCATATAACCATGATTCGGAAAATGCCGCAGGAAAATATATAGCGGATAAGACGGATCTTTCATCTTCTCCTACCATTATGAGTTCGGCAACTCCCCTTATAGTTGATACGGACAAGGCTTTCTCCGTGCTTAAAAGCTCGGCAAATTCTATTGTATATAACGGCGAAACTCGCATAGCTGACGGCGAACAGACACTTATGGCAATATCATCTCATTTTGAATACGATGAAAATCAGAATGAAAGATATACGCATGTTATAGTTTCTGGCTCTACCGATTTTATTCATTGGGACATGGCTTCGCCTTCAACAAATAACGCGGATCTTGTAAGAAATATTCTTACTGTCGCCGGAACCGAAAGCGTGGCGACCGACATACGTGTAAAACCGTTCTATGATGTTGATATTTCCGGCATAAGAACCGCTTCCACGCGTGATATGACATTAAAACTGATATTTATACCTGCCGGTATAGTTATGATAGCCGGAATTGCAGTATTTATCAGAAGAAAGAGATTATGATGAAAAAAAATATTATTATTATATCTTCAGGGCTCGCCCTTGCAGCGGTGCTTGCAATAATATATTTTATATTTATCAATTTTGACGGCAGCGATAATGAAGTTGACGGCAATGACAGCGATAATGTAGTTTCGGAACAAAACAACTCCGAAAACGATCAAGATTCCGAAGAGAATTTTCAGATCTTTAAAGTAAACGGCGAAGACGATGTATGGTCAGTCGAATTTTTCAAGGACGGTGCACAGCAGTACAGAATTTACAGAGAAGCTGCAACAGACGCGCTATTGCTTGAAGATTATGAACGCTTTTTGTATTCTGACAGCTTAAGCAGGGTTATTTCATCCGCAGCTTCCCTTAGTGCGATAGAGAAAATAGAAGATCCGCTTGAGGATTCAGAATACGGAATAGCGGGTGAAAACTCACCGTATGTAATAAAGGTGACATCTTCCGACGGCACTTTATCTGTATTATATGTCGGAGATCCGCTGATATCAGGAAGCGGCTATTACTGCAAAGTTTCCGGTAAAGAAGGAATATATGCGGTCGGAGAAACCGTGTCAAGATTTTTTGTTGACGAGATATCACTACTATCCACTCTGCTCGCAAATCCGCTTGATTCGTCAAAATATCACTATACTGAAGAACTTGCTATATATAAAGATATGCTTCCTTTCATACGTGTAGAATTTGTCCCCGAAGAGGAGCGTTTTGCCGGAGATGTCTATGGCTATTATAAAATGACATATCCGGGCGAATATACGCCGTCGGACATCAATTATGACGCTGTATTAAAGGCACTTATTTCTCCGACTGTCGACACTATTGTTACTACCGATCTTTCAAATGAGAATCTCATAAAATACGGTTTTATGGACGAAAATCTGAATCCTTCGCCTTCATATGAGATAGAATATACTCTTGACGGTGAGACTCGTTTTATTTATTTCGGAAAGCGCACGGATGACGGTCTTATATATGTTATGTCGCCGGCATTCGGATTTATAGGACTTGCCGGAATAGAAACACATTTCCCATTTTTGGATTGGGATCTTGTAAAATTTATTAATCCAAGTCTTTTTGGAATAAATATAAATTATGTCGCACGGGTGAGCGTATCTGGACATGGTTTTTTAGACAGTTATATTTTGTCTGGTAAGGATGATGAGCTGGTTGTAAGAAATCAAAAAACAGGAGAAACGGTTGACACTCAAAATTTTAGAAATTTTTATAGAGTATTGCTTCTTGTCAATATGGAAGGCTATGCTGAAAGTAAGCCTACTGACGAATGGCTTTTGACTTTTACGGTAGAATCTACAGAAGGAAAAATATACGAGTTTAAATTTTATCGGTTGTCTACGCGCAAATGCTATTACACCGTAAACGGCAGCGGAGAATTTTATGTCAGTATAGATGATGTTGAAAAAGTTCTTTCCGATGCGAAAAAACTTGCTGACGGTATCACTATAAATGCTGATGCTCAAACTTAATATTTATATTATGTTTTAGATTTTCAAAAATTAAACTCCCTTGCAGATATGCGCGGCAATTTTCTGCAAGGGAGTTTTTTAGTATGTTATATTTTTACTACTAATTATATTTTTCTTATGCGTCAATCTCTGAAAGTTTCCTTCCCATTATTGTACCCATAACGGACGCCATCATAAGACCTCGTGTCCAGCCGCTGGAATCTCCTAAACAATGAAGACCTTTTATGCTTGTGTTGAGATCTTGGTCCATGCGGACACGGTTGCTGTAAAATTTCAGTTCGGGTGAGTAGAGCAGAGTCTCTGTTGAAGCGAATCCAG
>CALWBE010000010.1 GCA_944375955.1 uncultured Clostridia bacterium
AAATATAACCGATCCAATAAAGCGTTTCTTTATCGTAAATCTCACCGTCTTTTACAAGCTGCTCGCTAAGCTCATCTTCCATACGAGAGAGAATATACGCTTTACCTGCCCATTGTACGTGGTGGAACTCTTTGTCCATATCAGCCGACACCTGTGAGGTCATAAACGCTTTGATGAAGGCTTCACTGTTATATCCTCGTTCTGCTGCAAGTTCAAAGAGTTGACCTTGTGTATCGCATAAAGTAAGTTGTAACGATTTACACATATCATTCACCTTTCAAAATCTCGTCAAAGAATTTACCTTCACGACGGTATTTAATCTCGATTTCCTCTGCAAGGGCGATTCCTTCTTTTCTTCTTTCTGCACTCATATCTTTGAGCAACGAAAGTTCCAAGTTAGAAAGAGGTTCTTCCTTCAAAATCTTAGTCTGCTTACACGCTTTTTTGGAAATAGCCACATATTGTTTACCAAGGTCAAGTGCGGAAAGACAATTGATGAGTGCCACGTCCGTGAGTGTTTTGTTAAAGAAACGGGAAAGCTCGGTGTACATACGGTCATTTGCAATGTAACCAATGATGATATCGTAACCATCTGCCATATGTGCATACTTCTCATAGATGTCAGTACCATTTGCACTTTCCATTTCCTTGCGGTAGTAGGCAATAAGCATAGCCCAATCCATACCAATCTCAACGTTCAAAACCTTCAGCCTTGTCATATCAAGTTCAACTGTGTAGAACTTGGGTTTATCCTCGTTGCAAATAAGAGTCAAAGGTTGAAGAGTGTTTGTTCCCATATAAAAGCCACTACCGAAGTCACACTCGCCACGGCTGATAGGTGCAATGTCGCCGACAATGCCTTTCTTTGAGCCGTGATACAGCACGAGCTTATCACTATTATTGTCATATGTTTTTGTGTCTATAATAATCTGGGTAACATCAATAGCACGTTCCTTGCAGAAGCTATATAATTGTGTCTGTGCCATACGGTTGGGAAAAGTTTTTCCATTCTCCCAACGGTTTATGGAAAGCGGTGTTGTGCCGAGTGCCGACGCAAACTGCTCCTGATTCATATTTGCCGCTGAACGAATAGCTTTGATTAAATCTTTCATGATGCTCCACCTATCATTTGTTACTATATAATAGTATATACTATGATAGGTAATTTGTCAAGAGGTTGTTAGCTTTGAGCATAAAACAGCAATTTAAGAACTTCCATTTTGACATATCTTGAATTAGCATTCTAATTAAAAAAGTCAGCGTTTCCTTATATTTCACTTGTAACGGATACTTTTTTAGATATTAAGAACTGCCATAATGGCATATCAGGATCTGTTAAATTAGAATATCTTGTATAACAAATACGAAAGAAGGTCGGTACTAATTGATCATCTAAGACCTTTTTAATATTCCTCAACATTTACATAGCTGATGCTGTTTACCGTATTGTTTCCTCCACGATATATCACATACCAGATTGCGAAAAAGCTGTGCGTCTCTTCTTCAGATTCAAATCTGTCATTGTAACGATATCGAGTTCTGCGGTAAGATCAAGCATAGTATTGTTAACTTAATTTATTAAGTTAACAAGTTGACTTTTCGATGAAACGATACAGATTATAAAATACTTCCTTGCATCATATTATTTCCATGTTCTCTCTGCAGGAATTGTTGTTTTTAGCTCGAATGAAAAGAATCCCCCGCTTTTTCCTTGCAGGAATAATTCCTTGGAGGAATCGCGGAGGCTTTTATACAGTTGTATTGAGATTGTGCGTTGTAATAACAATAAAGTAGCAAAAGAGCTTTGGAGGAAATTTAATGAGAGGTGCAGAACTGGACGTTTAGATAATAAGAGTGAAGAACTTATCTTACCAATATTAATGGAGAGATATGTTTAAGAACTCCCATTTCGGCATATCTTGAACTAGAGTTATCTCTGTAAAACCATGTACTTTCTTATGTTTTACTCATAAACAGGCTCTTTTCCGATATTAAGAACTGCCAAAACGGCACATCAAGAACTGCCGATTGGGAATATGAAGAAACCAAAACTACAGTTGCTAGCAAATTTTCGTTTTAACTTTCCAATATTAGCAAACAAAAAGGTTGTATTGCTGTCTATATTCTCATGCTCTAGTCCTAGTGTTTAAACATTGTCATCAAACGAAGTATTGCCAATTTTCGTATGTATTACAACTGTTTCAAATGCTTTTTATTTTGTCACAACTATACATATGTATACTGTTTTATAATTTCAACATTTTGGAACACATACTAACCCCCAAATCAAGTACACAACTTCGACATTCATTTTGAGTACACGATACGCACTGGTCATACTGTTTTGAAATGAACGACTTAAATTGTACCGAATTCCATGCATCCAAAATTGTGTTACGGTTTAAATCCACACGATATTTGTCTTCAGCCCACCCAAAAGAACACGGATATGCTTGGTTTTCACAATCTATATACATAGAAAATCTTGCTGCTTCGCAGTATTCTAAAGATTCTTCTGCAATCATATTACCATATGCTTTCAAAGCAGGAGTTTGGCATGAATCAAATCCGATTTTAAAATCAAAGTGTTTACTTGTGGCCAAATAAATAAACTTTTGATAGATTTTATCACTTATAGATAGCATTTTTGTTGGTTCGCCTTGGCCTGCAGGTTTATATAACAAAAAAACACAAGCGTTTATCCCTTTTGGGAAAATATTGTTTTCCAACCGATAAACAACTTCGTCAATGTTATCCTTTGAAACAACATAGTGAATATTCGTGTTGCATCCCGCATCAATCAATCGTTGTATTGCTTGAATTGTTATATTATTTGATTCTTGATTGCTGATACATAACTTTGAATAAAAAGATACGGCAACGGCTCCACAATACTTTTTTATCAATTCAATTTCTTCATCAGTTAATTTATAACCACTGGTTGTTAAATTAGGAACGATATGATTATTGCAAGTCAATTTAAGTATATCGCCAAATTGTTCGTGTTTATTTGGATCGCCTGCTCCTCCCAAAGCAACTTGGAATGTTTTCCCAGCACTTTGTTCAATAATGCTTTTATAAACTTCAAGCGGCATATTGGGGCGTTTGTTTTGAGCTGCGTTTTGATAACAGTCTACTCCGGCAGCTTTACATATTCCATTGTTGCAAGCAGTACATGTCCCCATAATACCTATATCAATAAGTTCCGGATAGGAACGTCTTATAGGTGTAACAGATGTTTCCTGTCCATCCTTTATGATATTACTTCTCATGAGGAAACCCGTTTCCTCGTTAAACCATTCGACAAAACGGTATTGTTTATCTTTATAAATAATCATATATTACCACGCGCAATTCTTGCCATCCATATAAAAGTCATTATCATCAATTATGAAACAATCCATAGTCATAAAAGATGAAAGGCAATCATCATCAGAGCTGGTATAACCAACATATGTATGAAATCCTTTTTTTGTGAGTTTATGGTATTTTTCGGCACTTTTTTTTCCGAATATTTTCAAGATGTTATCATAATTGATTTCATCGATTTCAAACCAACGTACTCCTCTTCCGGTTCCGGATACAATTTGAAAAGATAAATCGTCTCCTAAAGACCTAATAAATGAATTAGATTTAAATCCCAACTTTTTAGATAAGTACTCTGGCGTCAGTTTTTCTTTACATATGATCATGAAATTTGTGGAAGAACTGTTTGTCACAAAACCATCTCTAATCTTCATCTATTTGCTCTCCTAACCATTTACATATAGCATTTCGCATATCATCATACTCCAAAAATTCTCGTATGTTTGTATCCGGAGTGAATGATAAGTCTTTGCTGAAAAGATTCCATGAGTTCAACTCTTCAACTTCGGGTTCAAACAAGTTATACTTATCAATTAAAAACTCCTTAAACGAATGAAATTCTTTTCGATAGTATAAAAAATATTCAAGATATAGGCATTTGGATCCGCCGCAAAAATAGTCATATATTCTCTTGACAATACTTCCTGCGTAACTTTTCCTTTTTACGCCAAAAAAGTGATAAACTCCTATTGGGGAAGTTTTTAATCCTTTCTTATAAAAAATCACAGTTCCAATTTTCATTTTATTACTTCTTTCCGCAATACTTATTTATAAAATCCATTATGCTTCCAATATCATCCAATACTGAATGCTCATTATGCTCTTTTAGCATTTTAACCCGTTTCTTCAGTTCCTCACACTTTGCCTCGTTGATAATTGAATCATACAGCGAATCCTCAAACTCTATAGGTTCACCATTATCCATCCAATACCATTCGCATGACTCAAAAGAAAAAATCAATAATAAAATTGTTTTTATATTATTAGATATTTCCCCGTTATATGCCGAAGCAATATCTATTCTTTTATAAAGACTGTTAATCAATTGGGGACTATTATTGTAATATCTCTCTTGTTCTACGAGTTTTTCAGTCAGTGTGGCAAGAATTACCTCATCAGACTCTTTAAGAATAATGTTCAAATATTGGCGTAAATCAGGTTTTTCATTTACTATTTCATTATTTAGCAGAAAAAATAGCACTTGGAGATTACTGTACACAGATTCCCTTAATGAATTACGAATATATTTTTCCTCATATTCTTCAAGAAACTTTGCATCCATATATATCAGAGATAATCCAAAATCATCAAAGTAGTACGTCTTTTCTCTATCATATCGTGGAAAACAGGTTATATGTTGAACATCGGCTTTTCCATAAGTACACACAATTCTTTCTGACAAATCCAAGCGTCCTATCTTCTTGAAATGATAATACCCATATTTTAGTATTCCTTCGAGTGGAGCCATAACATTATTGTTCGTGTGGGTAACTGTTTCAAAATACACAGTATATTCAGGGTCTTCATTTTCTTCGCTACGAATAACCAGTTCTCTTGCTATACAAAAATCTCGAAATTCATCAAAAACAAAATACAAATATTCTGCTGTTCTTTCAGATATACCTGTTCCTAATTCAACAGTTTTACTAATAATAAGATTGTTATCCAACATATTAAATAACGACTTTTTTTCGGATACTGTTAAATTGAATTCTAACAAATCTACCTTGTCATAGCGTTTTTGGTCAATCATAATAGATGAAATCTGTTTAATTAATTTATGTACATCAATATCTATGTGTTCTGATGCAACATTATCAATATACTGCTTATATATTTCAGCATTTTGAAATTCCAAATTGTCATGTGGACGATTGCTGTTTACCTCAAAGAAAATTTTCATGAGAAACAATGATTTGCTAAGTTTGTTTTGAATATTTGCAGAAAAAAACTTTGGCACATTATAGTGATTGCTATACTTATTGAAGAACATTTTTACTGCACGTTCATCATAATCAGTAGTGCTTAACTGAAATATATATGGATGATGTTCGATTGTTTCAAATGATTTTTTATATCTATAATCGAAATACTCACTCCTACAAGAAAGCAATATTTTGACTCTGCTAAAAACATGAAAATAATCATTTACTTTACCAATTGATTTTAAAAATTCTGTTGAATCATTCTCATTAATAGCATCAATAATAATAAACAGGTGTTTACGTCTAACAAACAAAACGAAATTAACAAAACGCAAGAACCACAATGGATGATTTTTTACTTTCCACATTAAAGGTAACTTTTCTAAAATATAATCTATCACATTATTATTCTCGATATCTTTTGAGTTTAGCATTAAGCAGGGATATTTATATTTGATTGCCATTTCAGTTGCTCGACAAAGTAAGCTTGTTTTGCCATTGCCAGCACTTCCGACTACTATCATATTTTTGCATTCTACTTTTGAACAATAGGATAGCAATTGTTCTGTTATATTTACACAATCAAATGATAAATTTTGAATTACAAAATAAAAATCTTCTAATTCTTTTCGTTTGTTTTCCCTGTCATTTCTAAAACCATTTAATACTCTATTTGTTTCGATAATTGTGTTTTTTACAGTATCAAATTTTGAAAAATACGAGATTTTATAACGTATTTCTTCTTTAAAGGCATATTTTAGCTGCTTGCCTACATACCCCCTAAACATCAAATTGTATCTTCTTACAATTCTACACTTCCATCGAGTTGCAAAAATAAAATAACGCAGTTGCTCCATATTATCATTTAGCTCTATATAAAGAGAAGGGGCGTATTTTTTTACTTTAATAAAATTATCTATTTGTTTTAAGCTTATTTTATTTAGTTTCGTTCTAAACATAACAAGGCAAAAGGCAAAAATAAATATAAAAGCAAAAAAAGCTAACACACTCCACAATGTTTGTCCTTGACCAATTGAATTGAGAATTGTGTCAAAAAGAGAAGTAGTATTTTCTGATTGCGCAGTAGTAATAGAAGTATCCGTCATTTTATCATCCTTTATAAATTTCAAATATAATCGTTAATCACAAATTTAGGTATGCAATATGTTAATTCATGGTATACAAACATATTTATTATCTTTTTGTGTTGGAGTCTTTAGTTTTTTCAAGAAACATATCACTATCTTCTTTTGGAAGGCTATCTATGTATTTATCCCAATCCAAAATAGAGTAATTAAAAAAAGTGAATTTATCCTTGTTATTCTTGTAGTAGGACTCTGCCGCCAAACAAAGTATCATACAAAGCCGTCTAATATTTACACTATATTCTCGATGTTCTACACCCATACTGTCTACTGTTAATGTGCCAGCTTCACCACCATATATTTGAAACGGTTTCTCAGTTTCGACAACAATTTTGAAGTGTTCAATGGGACATTCCTTTTTATTACGCTTTTTATATTCGTCGTTATCCAAGTTGGGATTTCCTTGATGGAATAGTGAACTTCTAAAATTATATACAATTTCACCGCTCAAATAAGGCATATCCAGCACTCCGTCAACAGGTGGAGATTTTTCATACTGTCCAATATGCTCATCATACCAGAGTTTGTAGCGGCTTGTAGAACCTTTTTCAGGATATTCTGCTTTACCACATATATCTGGAAGAGTAAGTGCCAATGATACTGCAGCAAAATATAAGTTGTGGGATAAAGCTTCGTTAATTTCTTTGATTAGTTTGTTTATCAAAGGCGCACCCCCTTATTTCATACTCTTAGTCAGCACTTCAAACATCTCAAGCTCAATTATGCTTAACCAAAACTTCCCACTTACCGTATCGCTTGCCGCTTTCACGGCGGATATAGCTTTTATCTTGCAGCGATTTCATAATTCGCTTAATTGTTGCAATTGATTTTCCGGTTGCTTCAACAATATCTTGCTGTTTCATTGTTGGGTTCTTTGCGACCAATTCCAGAACTGCAAGTTCTTCTAAAGTACAGTCTAAAGTATCAAATTGATACTTTGGAACTTTAGGATTGATACTTTGGGAAGCATTTTCATCCACAAAATCAACGTGCATATAGCGGTTCTTCAGCTCGTGATTTGTGCCGAGCAGAAGATTTGCGAAAAACAATTCCAAAAATTTTGTGGTGGAATGAATGCCTTTTTGCAAATCGTTATAGTTTGCACGAACCAATGCGTTACGGAAATACCAAGAGTTTTCACAGAACGCATCGTTATTGACACGGAAACCGAAGGTTTTCATATATTTAATCATAAACACGGCGGTGGCTCTTGTATTGCCCTCGCCGAAGGGGTGAATCTGCCAGATATCCGATGCAAATTTTGCAAGGTGCTTTACCGATTCTTCAACCGACAGTCCTTCATAGGAAAACTGCTTTTCGGTAGCAAAATCATAGTCTAAGGTGTCCTTTATGCTGTTGAAATCAGCGTAGATAACCGTTTCGCCGTTCAGTACCCATTCCTTTTTTGTGATGTTGTACTGCCGGAGCTGACCTGCATGCTTGAACACACCCTCAAACAATCTGCGGTGAATGGTAATCCACTCGGCAGGAGAAAACTGAAACGCTTTTTCGCCTAAAAGCTTGGTTATTCTTGCAGAAACAATATCCGCTTCTTTGGTGTTATCTTCAGCTTCGGTGCGGGTAGTTCTCTGCTCATAATAGCTGTAAATACGCTTTTGTGCCTCATCAATGGTGATTTTACCCTCAATGTGATCCTTTGCAGTATCAAGCAAATATTCAGATGTATTGAGTCCATCAACCGCTTGCAAGCCGATGGCAGTTTGCCAAGCTTCGCTTTTTTCGGCTCTTTCAGGCTCGCCTTGCTTTATATATTCTTCAAGTTCAAATTGCCAATTCTTATCGGGCATATTTGCTCCTCCTAAATAACACTAACAGTCACTACTACTGCTGCAACTACAAGCAGAATGCCAACTATAAAAGTTAAACAGCCTGCAAATTTTTGCGGTGAACTACTCCGTTGTGAGTATGTATAGTTGCTCGGTTCGTACGAGTAAGTTTGCTGTGTCCTTGGCGTGGGTTTAGGTGTTCTTGCCTTGCGATACAGTGCCAAAGGATCACTTGCCGTCATAATCCGAGAATGGAAGTTGTTGATCCACTCTGTATCGTCCGGTTCGCACATATCAACCTCCGTGCATCCCGGTTCGTGAACAATCTGATTTCGCACCCAACGATAATGCTTGAGTTGTTTTAAATCTTCATCCCACCCGGCAACATAACGAGATCCGATAGGATTATTTATCATTTCATCAATGTATGAAGAAACGCCGTGGTTATCGTTATATATTTCGCTACAGAGTTTTTCTAATTTTTTATACGCATCAATAAAACTCATCGGTTACTACTAATTCCTCCGTTTTAAAGGTTGTATGCAGCTATGTTCAGCTATGTTTTTCTCCTTATTCATTATCCAAAACCCTAAAATAATCATCATATCTCTCACTGACATACTCAGCAACAAGATTTATCATTG
>CALWBE010000011.1 GCA_944375955.1 uncultured Clostridia bacterium
GAACTTGCTTTTTTGGAGGACATTTATGCTTGGGTTATAAAAATAGATAAAAATATACTTGACAAAGTTGTAAATATATGATATTATATGTATTTGTTAGGAGGTGATTGCATTTGTTTGCGAAAGAGAGACAACATAAAATATATTCTATGTTGAAAGAAAAATCTGCTGTGTACACTTCAGCTCTTGTTGAACATTTTGGCGTATCTATCGAAACGATTAGGAGAGATTTGCTTGAAATGGAACAAAACGGCTTGCTCATCAGGGTGCATGGCGGTGCTGTTGTAAACTCGGATATGAAACCCTATATGAATTTGCTGGATCGAAATAAGATGCAGGTTGAACAAAAGAATGGCCTTGCTTTGAATGCACTGAAGTTCATCTCAGAAGGTGATATTATAGGTGTTGATACCGGAAGCACTGCAATTTCTTTTGCAAAGGCATTGAAAGAAAGATTTACAAGGCTTACGGTGATTACGCATTCTCTTGATGTTTTCAATATTATTTGCAATACTTTCTCTGTGATTTTGTGCAGTGGATATTATTTGTCCGAGGAAAATTCATTTTACGGACCTCTGGCGCTTGATATGCTCAAGAATTTGCATATGCAAAAAGCATTTATATTTCCGTCAGCAGTATCGATTGAGTTTGGAGTATGTGATTATCAAAAAGATCTATATCAAATCCAGAAACAGTTAATATATTCATCAGATGAAATTTATATATTGGCAGATAGTAGTAAATTTGAAAGGAAGGCTCTGCTTAAGCTTTCTGATATGAAAAAAGAATATACATACGTTACTGACAGTAATATTAGTGAAGAATTAAGGCTTTTATATCAAAAACAAAATATAAATTTGTGTATAGGGAGGAATTAGAAATGAGAGTATGATTGATTTTAATTGACAATTAGACGATAGTATTGTATAACAAAAACAAATAACTCAGTTATAAACTACATATTATAGAAGGAGAAGTGTTATTATGAAAAAGTATCTTTTACCTGAAGGTGGAAATTTTTACAAAGCGAATTTACACTGCCATACAACTGTTTCTGATGGCTCGTTTACGCCGGAGGAAGTTAAAGCTGCTTACAAGTCCCGCGGATATTCCATTATTGCGTATACCGATCACGATATTATGATAGATCATAACAATCTTCGTGAAGCGGATTTTTTGCCTCTTTTGGGTTATGAGATGGAAATTAATGTAGATACTAATACACCCTTTGACCGTATACCCACTTGTCATCTTTGCCTTATTGCGCGTGATAGGGAAAATGCTAAGCAGGTTTGTTGGCATCGTTCAAAATATTTGTTTGGAAATGCTGATAAATATAAGCATCTTGTAAAGTTTGATGAGTCGCTTCCTGATTATGAACGGGTTTATAGCCATCAAGGCATTAATGACATAATCGCAAAGGCTAAAGCGGGAAACTTTTTCGTTACCTATAACCACCCCAACTGGTCTTTAGAAAGCTATCCTGAATATTCTGGTTACGAGGGGATGAATGCGATTGAGATGTTTAATTTCGGTTGTTTGAACGAAGGTTACGATGATTATAATCCTTCAGTATATGATGATCTGCTTCGTCAGGGGAAACGAATCTATTGCATAGGTGCAGATGACAATCATGGCTCAAAAAATCCTGAAAACAGATACTTTGATTTTTTTGGTGCTTTTACAATGATAAAAGCTGAGGCTCTCGAATATAGTGCAGTTATTGAAGCATTGGATAATGGCAATTTTTATGCTTCTCAAGGTCCGGAAATAACCGAACTATATGTTAAAGACGGCAAAGTTTATATAAAATGTTCGGAGGCGGCACAGATAACATATACGACGGGAATAAGACATAGGGATACAGTAAAAGCTAAAAATGATGTGCCTGTAACCGAAGCTGTGTTTGCTATACATCCGGAAGATATATATTTTCGTCTTACAATTACAGATGAAAAAGGCTTGCACGCCACAACAAATGCTTATTTTGTAGATAAGATATTGTAGTATGTATGAGAATAAAACCTTTATATCAAATCAGCATATCACTAAGATATCTAAATTGTTTGCCTTTTCCATACAAAAATTATGAGAACTTTTACTGTTACAAGAATTTGATTATAGTAACTGAGGACTTATAATAGCAAATGTGAAAAGAGCTGTTTACATATATGGTAAGCTATATAACCGGAATAAATTTATGTGATATTATTTGCCTTGCTTACAGGCTGTATGCAACGTATATAAGTGATTATATTTGTGGTTTGATTTAATAAAGATATATTTTTACTAAAAAATCCGGGGGTTGAATAGCGTTGGTGAATATTAAAGGCAGTAATAAAGCCAAAGCAAGTGATGGAGCATACTTATTGATTTTTCTTTCATGGCTTTTATATACTGTCTCTTATTTAGGAAAGTTAAATTATTCTGCAAACATTACGCAGATTGTGGATTATTATCAAATATCAAAAGCAGATGCCGGGATGGTTCCTTCGTTTTTCTTTTTTGCATACGGTATCGGACAGGTAGTAAATGGGCTGCTTTGCAAAAAGTACAACATAAAGTGGATGATTTTTTTAAGCTTATTTGTATCGGCAGTTATAAATCTTATTGTTGCTCTTACGCCTAATTTTGAGATTATTAAATGGTTGTGGATGCTAAATGGGTTTATTTTGTCGATACTTTGGCCTACACTTGTTCGTCTGTTATCAGGAGCATTACCGCAAAAAGACTTAGGGAAATCCAGCGTTATCATGGGTACAACTGTTGCAACAGGAACATTGGTTATTTATGGATTAAGTTCTGTTTTTGCTATGTTCGATATGTTCAAATTATCATTTTATACAGCGTCGTTTTTGGATCTGATTGTTGCTGTTTTATGGATTTTCCTATATAGAAAAGCTTTCAAATGTGCCTATGAGGAAAAGACAAGAGAGGTTATATCGCATAATAATGAGGCTAAAAAAGAAAAATCCTTTGAGAATGACAAGGCAGGCAAAAGTATAATTTACATAACTATATTTGTTTTGTGTTTATATGCCGTTATTGTCAATTTAACAAAAGACGGATTAACAACATGGGTTCCTTCGATTTTGAAAGAGAATTTTGCAATGAGTGATTCTGTGTCAATTCTTCTGACCCTGACATTGCCAATAGTAGCTATATTCGGTAACCTTGTTGCTTTAAAAACACATAAATTTATCCCCGATTATATAACACATTGTTTTGTTGTGTTCATTATTATAGGCGGAATTGTTGGTGTAATTATTGCCGGTATTTCACAAACACAAATTATATTTACACTTGTCGGATTGATGTTTGTTAATTTTATGGCGTCCAGTTTAAATAGTTTAATAACAAGTATATTTCCCATATTTATGCGTGAAAAAGTTAATTCCGGCCTGTTTGCGGGAATTTTAAACGGGTTTTGTTATGTGGGAAGTACGATTAGTTCGTATGGGCTTGGACTTATTGCTGATAACTTTAGCTGGATATCGGTATTTTGGCTTTTAATTGGATGTTGTTTTTTTGCATGTATAGTTTGGTGCATATATATTTGTGCAAGAAATATTTTATGTGTTCGAGAAAGACAATCGTCGACGAAATAACACTCAAATTGACATTGTAAATTATGATGTATATGTTTTATAGTGGCATCTATTTCGTACACGAAAGCCAAAATTTACGGTCAATACAGATATACAATCTGTATTGACCATTTTTTTGTAAAAAATCCTGTTATATAATTAAGTACATTATAAAATTTGCCATATTGCATATGAAATATCCCTCGTGCGACGAGGGATATTTTTATATTGAAAAAATTGTGAATCACGTACGATTTGTTAAGCTGAACATAATATCAGTATTTTAAAGGACAAGAAAAATTATTGTAATCTATAAGACATTGCAACCCATATCTGTTAGGAAATTTTTCGCGTATTGGATGTGTGAATTTTCAGGTATCCATTCCTTTTTTGCATTTTCTTTTCCATAAAGCAGCATATATTTAGAGGAACCATATACGTGATAAGGTATCAATTCTATCCCGCGGCAGCTTTTTAAAGATTTATATATATTTGCAAGCTTTGTGTAATGCTCTTTATTAGTGTTTATGCTATTAATTAAAATGCATCTCAGAATTATACTCGAAGCAATTTTATCTGCGGCAAAAAGATTGTTAAGTATCTTATGGTTGTCGGTCCCGGTAAATTTTTTGTGTCTTTCCAAATCTGTATCTTTAATATCCCAAAGAAAATAATCAGTAAAACTGCACAGATCATTCAAATATATTTCACTAAAATGTCCGCATGTTTCAACAGCTGTAGAAATACCGGCCTTTTTGGCGGCTTTCAGCAGTAATATAGCTTTTTCCGGCTGCATCATAGGCTCGCCGCCGGAAAGAGTCATACCTCCTTTTTCGCCATAGAATGCAGTGTCTTTTTTTACTATTTCTAATATTTCCTCAACGCTCATTTCTTTTGATACAAATTCAAGAGCTTTTGAAGGGCAGGCTGAGACGCATTTTCCGCATAAAATGCAATTTTTCCTTAAAAAGAAGTGACAGTCATTTTCAAATTTATGAGCGCCTTGCGGGCATTCTTCACATGCACGACAGTAAATGCATTTGTTTTGCGCATAGAAAATCTGTTGTTTGATTTCCTGAGTTTCGGGATTATGGCACCATTGGCAGCGCAGCGGGCAGCCTTTCAAAAACACGGTAGTCCTTATTCCAGGACCGTCATGCATACAGAATCTTTGAATATTCGTAACAGAAATAAGCATTACAGTTTACCTGCGGATTTTTCAATGATCATATTTTGCCACTCGCGGTTAAGTGTTACGAAGCGAGCATTCCAACCTGAAACTCTTACTGAAAGGGTGGGATAATTTTCAGGATGAAGCTGTGCGTCATGCAGGATTTTTGGGTCAGAAATATCTATCTGCATAAAATATCCGCCTAATGTGACAAAACCTGAAATCAGGGAAATAATAGCATCCAGTCCATCCTCACCGCGCACATTATACGGAAGTAGACCTATATCCAAAGCTGCACCTGTCACTTGTTTTGATAAATCGGCTTTGCAGTATGATTTTATTATAGCAGTTGCCCCTTCTTTGTCTGTCCCAGGCGTCGGCGAAAAATTTCCTGAAAGTATTTCACCTTTTTTTCTGCCGCTGGGAGTTGCTATTCTGTTAGGCGCCCATTCTATCTGTCTTCCAAAAGTACTTACGCCGGAAGGAAATTTTATTGGAGTTATCGAGTTGTATTTACTGCAGATATCAGAAAAATCGGACAAAATATCTGCCGCTATATAATCCACTTCATCGTTGTCGTTTCCATAATAGTTATACGAAGACAACACATATTGTCTTAACGGCTCGTTTCCTTCCCAGTTGTCATATAAAACTTTCATAAAATCCTTAAAAGAAAGTTTTTTTTCGTCGAACACAAGCTTTTTTATTGCATAAAGACTGTTTGCCACATCTGATATTCCGCCGATATGGGGCGAAATTATATTATAAACCGGGCCGCCTTCTCGGTATGATAAGCCTCTTTCTATACAGTCATGTTCAAACAGTGATACAATTGTGCAAGGAAACATTTCCTTCCATTCGGAGTTGTCCCCGGAAATAAATAATGGCTCTACAAATTTTTTGTAAATAAGATCAAGCTCTTCAGATAAATTGTGTATATATTTGCCATATAATTCTTTAAAAGATTTTATATCTGTATCAATCAGATAATTGTTCAGTGTATTTTTTTGCAAAATTGCTAAAGAATCAAAGGGAATATAGCTAAAGTTTGTTTTTCCCGGGATTTGAACTTCCCAACAACCGTCATTTGCAAAATTTCTGGCTTCGCTGAGAGGATATCCAAAATCAGTAAGAGCCTTGATAACTATATCTTCATTGTATACAGCAATAACGCCTCCGCCGTGGCGAATAACCTGTGCGATGCGCCTAAGTAGTTTTTTATCTGTATTTTTATTTATACGAACGGTAATTGGGAAATCACTTATGCCTAATTCTTCGACAATATCAAGAACAAGAAAAGTTACTTCGTTTGTAACGTCATTTCCTTCAGAATCAATTCCACTCAAAACTATATTTTGGTAGTGCTGAGCGTCTCCGCTTCCGTAGTCTCCACCGCATATCCATTCGCAGCCTTTGATAAAGAAATGAGCCAGTATTTCTCTTGCTTGAGAAATTGTAAGAAGTCCTTTTTCCAGATCATTTTTTAAATATTCACCTAAAATAACGTCAATTCTTCCGATTCCAGGCCAATTACCGGTAAGGCGCATGAAAGCGAAAGTAAACCAAAGGCTTTGCACGGCCTCATAGAAGCAGGTTGCCGGATATTCAGGCACAACACATAGGTTTTTATATTGATTTTCATATCCTGGCATATTTTGAAGCTTATTAAGATATCTTTTATGCCATATTTCAAAACAGTCCACACAGTGAAGGCAGCTTTGCAAAAACAATTTTTGCTTTTGAGATATGTTTTTTCCTAATGATAATTTAATTTTTTCACGAAGTCCGCGGTAACCTATTTTTAGTATTTCGGTATAATTTGGAGTTAAATGGCTGATTCCGCTATAAGACTCAAAAAGAGGCTTACCATGATATTCTACGGGGAGCATATGATTTATAGCGTTCCCGAGCGTAGCTGCACCGCAGATAAGTTCATTAGGGCAGACGCGCAAAGGGGCGTTTTTTGCTATTACCAGTATACCAGCATTATATTTTTCAAGATCGGAAAAAGAATCAATATTTTTTATATTGTCTAAATCTAATGATACAGCTGGATTTTTTCTTGTATCTTTTCCGTATTTATGATTTAATGATTCATAAGAAAATTTTCGTGTTGAATCACATAAACGAATAGGCCTTTTTGTATCCGATGCAGAATAGAATTCAAATTCCATAACAATACCCCCTTCTTTTATAAGTATTATAATATATAAAAATTAAATATCAATTGACTATAGTACTTTTTTGTTGTATTATAATATAAAGGAAGTGACTGGAGATGGAAATCAGCCGAATTGATGTTTTAAGTTATAACTATGGTTTTTTTGAGACTGACTGTGAAAACATAATACATAAAAAATCCCTGCCGGTGCTTTCGGTCGTTCAATCGGAAAAGGGATCATATGACATAGCACTTGACGGAGGCAAGAGTTATTCAACAGGAGAAAACGGAGTTTTTATAGCGCCGGCAAATTCGTTTCAGGAAATTACTCATCATAATGACAGTATATTGAAAAAGATGAGAGCGCAGTGGTTGTTTCTTGATGTTTTGATAAACAATAAGCATCATATTGACGGGATATTGAAATTTCCGGTTATAATGCCTCGGGAATATAATGAAAAGATACGGCAGATATTAAAAGAAATATCATATAAAAAAGGTATTTGCAATGATTTATGCAATATTTATAAACTGATAGATATACTTTTGAGAGTTGGCAAAGAAACGTATGAAGAGAATTCGGAAATCGAGTTGGTAAAACAATATATTGAGAATAATTACCAAAGAAAGATAAACTTATCGGAAATTGCAGGCATACTACATATGTCGGTATCCGGGACATACCAGTTTTTTAGAAAGTACTTAAAGAAATCACCGTCAAATTATATAAACATGGTCAGGATAAATCATGCGTGCATAGAATTGTCTGATAATGATATTTCAATAAAACAAATAGCCCAAAAGGTCGGAATTAGTGACACTGTATATTTTTCAAAATTATTTAAAAGCATATACGGAGTATCCCCACAAAATTTTCGCAGGACAAATATGTATCGGTTATAACAAAAATGACGGATTATAAAAAAGCTTCAAGTATGATTTTTTATACTTGAAGCTTATCGATATTTATGAGAGATTTCAGAATATTAAAGCAAAATTATTAAATAAATTAAGAAAAGGAGATATTTTAATATATTAAAAAGTATTTTTAAAATATAAGTCAGCATTTAATATAAAGAAAAGCAACATAAAAAACGGGAAGAAATTGCTTCCCTACTTTTAACAATCACGGTCATAGGCATAATACTATTTTGTTAAAAAGTCATCAATAATATAAGGCAAATGGCGTATTTCTAAATTCAATTCATTACAAAGGCACGCAAGTTTTTCTATAGATTCCAAGTTGTCGGATAAATCTAAGAAGCTG
>CALWBE010000012.1 GCA_944375955.1 uncultured Clostridia bacterium
TGGGAAACGAAACAGACAGAGAAGAAGCAAAAAATAAAATCAAAGAGATTCTTACTGCCAGAAGACGATTCTATGAAGCCGGCATTACACTTTTAGAATGCGATAATACATTTGCCGAAAAGATCAAACATACTTTAGAAACTATGACATTTACCAGCAAAGTGGTCAACATAGTCGGCAACGGAGGAGGTGCGCTTCCGATTGATGCTTCCATAATACGCTTTTATCTGGAAATTGATCACAGAATCTGTGTGCGGGAAGAAAATATCACCATCGATTTTGAGAAACATCTTTGTTTGATTCAACTAGATGATAAGTACATTGCTAAAATCCCAATAAAAAATGGAATTGGGATTAAAAATGTAATCAACAAGTCCAGAATATGATTTGTTGAAAAATTTCTGCTTTAGGTCTTAGGGCAGCGCCCTAACGAGAATCACTGTTTGCAGCCGTATGGGGATACAAACAGTCTGCTCGCTAAGATGATACAGAAAAACCGGAGAAGGCTGTTTTGCTTTCTCCGGTTCGTTCTATGTTACCCTGATTTTTTTCGGCTTTGCTTTTGAAAGCTTGATAATCAAATCATCTACAGCGTCGGTATAGCGCCCTTCCTGCCGAAGCTTGCTCTGAAACCAAATGAGATTTTGGACAAGAAATCTGCACTCATCTTCCGAAAGGTAAAGATGATATTTCTGCTCTCTCATATGTAAATCCACTCGTTGTTTACGATTTCAACGGCTCTGTTTCGGATGCTGTTCGTCTTTTGTACCCACTCCATAGGGCGGTTAACTTTCAGTCTTTCTGTGACATTTTCCTGCTTAGAAAGTGCGGATACAAGCAACTGAAACATCCGCTCCGCCTGCTGATCTACCTCTGCCAGATGTTCGTTCAATGTTCCGGAAGTCAGCAGATTGTAATACCAAATTTTGTGATACCGCTTCAAATACTGCCGGTATCGTTGCCCCCAAATTCCGATTTCAATTTCTTTTTCGGGTGGTATTTTCAGATTGGGAAGCTCATAATCGCCTTGCCGGGTATAGGTACCGCCTGCTTTTTCATAAATGCTTTTCATCGTAAAATCTCCTGCGTTTTTTGGTGCTTTCATTTTACAGAAGATTTTCTGGAAAAACCAATGTGCCGATTGCAGTTTTATCGGAATATACAGAAAAAGAGTACGAACCCTTCGATCCGTACTCTCGTTTCCACCCTGCAATGCCGATTTCTGTGTGTTTTTCGGATACTGCCTTATGCACACTCGGCGAAAACCCCGCAGGCGTTTTTTATAAAAATATTATTTTGAATTAAGAATTTCCGCAAAGTCAGCCATAGCTTCAGAAATTTTTATAGACTGAGGACATACTGCCTCACAGCTGCGACATCCTATGCATGCTGTCGGACGTTTGTCTTCCGGTATAGCATCAAGTGCCATCGGAGCAAGAAAACCTCCACCAGTAAAACAGTGCTCATTGTAAAGACTTATAAGTTTAGGTATGTCAAGAGACATGGGGCAATGTTCGGTGCAGTATCTACATGAAGTGCAGGGCAAGACAATTTTATTGACACGTTTTGCTGCAATTTCATATAAAGCGTCATTTTCATCTTTATTAAGAGGATCATATGTTTCGAACGTGGAAATGTTGTCTGCCAATTGCTCAAAGTTAGACATTCCGGATAATATGACTTTAACTCCCTTAAAACTTTGCAGATATCTAAAAGACCATGAAGGCACATTTGCCTGTGGACGCAATGCGCGCAGCTTTTGTGTTTCTTTTTCGGTAAGTGAAGCAAGCATTCCGCCTCTAAGAGGCTCCATTACCCATATGGGCATTCCGATTTTGTCAAGAAGTTCTACTTTCTGATTTGCATTCTGAAAAGAATAATCAAGCCAGTTTAGCTGTATTTGGCAAAATTCCATATCAGGTCCGTACTCATTTAAAAACCGTTTCATAACATTTATATCGCCATGTATTGAAAATCCGAGATGATGTATCTTTCCTGCCTGTTTCTGCTTTTTTAAATATTCGTGTATTCTGTACTTGGGATCAAGGTATTGGTCTATATTTAAATCACACACGTTATGTATAAGATAAAAATCAAAATAATCGGTTTTTAATCTTTCAAGCTGTTTTTCGAATATTTCTTCGACTTTGTTCATATTGGAAAGATCGTATCCGGGGAACTTTGTGGCAAGGTAATAACTGTCTCTGGGATATTCAGACAAAATTTTACCCATTACAGGTTCAGAGTTTCCCATGTGATATCCCCATGCGGTATCAAAATAATTTACACCATGATCTATTGCGTATTTTACCATTTTTGCAGTGGCTTCTTCATCAATTACTGCCCCTTCGGAATCCTTTACAGGAAGACGCATGGTACCCATACCGAGCATTGATATTTTTTTATTTTCAAAATCACTGTATACCATATATTACCAAACTCCTTTTCTTATATATTATAATTTTATTATAAAATTCCAAAAATTTCAAGATAAAGTCAGATAATTTATTTATTGTACTGAAAAAATAATGGTTTTCTCGGGTTTTTTTTCAAAATATCCGGAAAGATCAGCATCGGAAATTATGTAATCAATATTATTTATATCGCACTGATAATATGTTGAATGTTTATTAAGCTTTGTACTGTCGCAAAGAAAAACGGATTTTGCACTGTTTTCAATCATTTTATTTCTTAATGGAACTTCTGAAGAATAACAGTCAAATATTCTTCCGTCTCTACATAGTGATTGCGCGGAGAAAAAAGTATAATCAGCATAAAAAGACGCTGCCATTGTCTCTGCGTGACTGTCAACAAGAGCTGCTCTGTTTTCTCTGTGCATGTTGCCTCCGGTACAATATGCACGTATGTCATAATCCATAAAATAACACAGGTTTTCTATTCCGTTTGTGATAACTGTTATATTTTTAATTTTTACAAGCTCTTTTGCAACAAAAAAGGCACTGCTTGAACCGTCTAAAAAAATTACGTCGCCGCTGTGAACAAGATCCGCAGCACGCTCGGCTATTTTTTTCTTTGCCGCAGAATTCTCATGAATACGCAGAGAAAAAGGTATATTCCTTCCGCCCTCTTTTACTAATTCCACTCCCCCGTATGAGCGCTTAACGAGCCCTCTTGCTTCCATTTCAGATAAGTCACGTCTGATGCTTGAAGATGAAACATTCATTTTTTTTGACAAATAGTCAACTGTAACATATGAATACTTATTTAAAAAATCTAAAATTTCCTGTACTCTTTCATTTTTGAACATATAGATTTTTTGCGCGTTTTTGCGCATTTCCTCCAATTTTACATGAAATTTTCCTATTGCTGAAACGGTATTGAATTATATTGCTCATTTTATTATAATACATATTATAAAAAAAATAAATACTAATTAAAAAATCGGAGCTAATATAATGATTTATGACGTAGTTATTATCGGTGCAGGTGTTACCGGTACACTTTTAGCAAGAGAGCTGACAAAATATAAACTTAATATTTGCTTTATTGACAAAGGCCCTGATGCCGCAAATGCAGCGAGCAGAGCAAATTCAGGTATAGTACATGCTGGTTTTGATGCTAAGAGCGGCAGTCTAAAAGCAAAACTTAATGTACGCGGCTGTAAAATGATGAAAAGAATTACAGAAGAACTTTGTGTAGGATACAGAAATATTCCTTCACTTGTTTTGTGTTTTTCAGAAAGCGACAGAGCGGCTTTAAATGAATTATATGAAAGAGGTATAAAAAACGGCGTACCTGATCTCAGAATTGTTGAAAGAGATGAGCTTGTTAAGCTTGAACCCAATATATCTGATAAAGCTATTGCGGCACTTTATGCACCTTCCGCAGGCATTGTAAGTCCCTATGAATTATGTATTGCTGCAGGAGAAAATGCGGTACAGAACGGAGCAAGCTATATATTTAACTATGAAGTAAAAAGCATCACCGAAAATGACGGAATTTATATTGTTAGCGATGGCAATAGTAATGTCTCAGCGAGATATATAGTTGCGGCATGCGGAATACATTGTGATGATATTGCCGCAATGAGCGGAGATCTTGATTTTGAAATAATACCGCGTAAAGGTGAATATATGCTGTTTGATAAAAGTTGCGCAGGATGTGTAAGAAACGTGCTATTTCCCCTTCCTACCAAAAATGGAAAAGGAGTTCTTGTAGCACCTACAGCAGACGGCAATCTTATCATCGGGCCTAATGCTAATGTTTCCGAGAAAGATGATACAGAAACTACGGCATGCGGTTTAAACGAAATATATGAAAACGCGGTAAAACTTGTAAAAACACTGCCTTCTTTAAAAAATGTTATTACATCTTTTGCGGGTCAACGGCCGACGCCGAGCACAGGAGATTTTATAATAAAATTTTCAGCTAAATACAAAAAAATGCTTCATATAGCCGGAATAGAATCTCCCGGGCTTGCCTCATCTCCGGCTGTAGCGGAATATGCGGTTCAGTTGTTGTCACAGGCAGGACTTATACTTGAACCGAATATAAAATTTAATCCTTACAGAAAAAAATTAATAAAAATACGTGAACTTTCCGATGATGAAAAACAGAAGTATATATCTAAAAATCCGGCTTACGGGAAAATTATATGTCGGTGCGAATCTATTACCGAAGGAGAAATTGTAGACGCTATACAGCGCCCTATGGGAGCAACAACAATAGACGGTGTTAAAAGACGAACAAGAGCCGGAATGGGCAGATGCCAGGGAGGATTTTGTATGCCTAGGGTAACTGAGATACTTTCAAGAGAACTAAAAAAGGACATGTCTGATATCAGAAAATACGGACAGGATTCGATACTTTTATATGGTAAGACGAAATAAGGAGTTCAGCAGAATGGAGCAGAGAATAAAAATTGCGATAATCGGCGGTGGTCCAGCCGGTCTTGCGGCAGCCTTGGGCGCATATGAGTCAGGAATAAAAGCTGAAGATATTTTAATTATAGAGCGTGATTCATGCCTTGGAGGAATATTAAATCAGTGCATACATGCAGGATTTGGACTGCATAGATTTGGGGAGGAACTTACAGGTCCGGAATATGCTGAACGATATATAAAAAAAGTTCGTGAAGCCGATATCGGATTTATAACCGATGCTATGGTATTGGCACTTAATGACAATAAAGATATAACTTATATTTCACCAACAACAGGTATAGTTCATTTAAAGGCTGAAGCAGTAATTCTTGCTATGGGATGCCGCGAGCGTACGAGAGGAGCTTTAAATATTCCCGGTACAAGACCTGCCGGAATATATACCGCTGGAACTGCACAGAGATTTGTAAATATTGAAGGATATATGCCCGGTAAAGAAGTTGTTATACTTGGAAGCGGAGATATCGGTCTCATAATGGCACGCAGAATGACCTTGGAAGGCGCAAAGGTAAAAGCAGTATGTGAGCTTATGCCTTATTCAAGCGGACTTGCCAGAAATATAGCACAGTGTCTTGATGATTTTCAAATACCGCTTATGTTGTCTCATACTGTTGTTAAAATACATGGAAAAGAGCGTGTAACCGGAGTTACAATAGCGGAGGTTGATTCTTCACTTAAACCTATACCCGATACTTACAAATATATAAGCTGTGATACGCTTATGCTTTCCGTAGGACTTATTCCGGAAAATGAAGTGTCAAAAGGAGCAGATATAGAAATTGACAGAGTAACAAACGGTGCGGTAGTAGATAATTTTAGACAGACCTCAAAAAGCGGAATTTTTGCTTGCGGAAACGTATTGCATGTACATGATCTTGTTGATTTTGTTTCAATGGAAAGCGAACTTGCCGGCCGATCTGCGGCAAAATATGTAACTGAAGGATTCAGCGGAGAAAATAAGAGTGATACTGTTCCTAAAGGAGGCGTAAGGTATGTTGTACCTCAGAAATATTATGGTAGCAGCATAGATGAAAAAACCGAATTTTTTTATAGAGTCGGAAAGAATTACAGAAATGTTTCCCTTAACGTGTTAGCTGACGGAACTTTAATATTAAAGAAAAAATTAGTGAGAGCTGCGCCTGGAGAAATGGGTAATATAAGTTTAAAGGGAGAGGCGTTAGATAAGGCAAGAAAAGCATCAAACCTTGTATTTACAATAGAAGAGGGAGAGAATGTATAATGAAAAAAACTTTCACATGTGTTGTATGCCCGATTGGATGCGAACTTCACATAGAATTTGATCCTGAAGATATATCTCCGGAGCAAATAAAGGTAAGTGGAAATAGCTGTCCGCGCGGAGAAAAATATGCGAAATCAGAAATAGTAAATCCCGAACGCACTCTGACAAGCACTGTCAAATTAAATTCTAAAATTTTACCCGTGCTTCCCGTTAAAACAGATAAGCCTATTTCTAAAGATAAAATATTTGACGCTATGCACATAATAAACGGATTAATCGTTTCAGCTCCTGTCAATGCCGGAAATGTTATATGCAAAGATTTTATAAATAAAGGTGTAAATCTTGTAGCTTGCCGTACTGTCTCAGAGTGACGTTTAAATTCTGATTCAAGATTTATTAATAATTGTATGTTATAATTATTTGCGTATGTTTATACGCAAATAATTTTTTATGAAAGAGAGATATACCTTGAAAGAACTGATCAAAACCTGCAAATTGTTCTCACAGCCGTATGCAACAATAGCTGCCGATTACATTTCTGAGTTTGAATATCCTTGGGAAGCATTGTGTGGAATAAAAGAATACATACTCAAGATAGGTCAGACGCTTGATAAAGATAAATTTTTTTCGCCTTCTGAAGGAATATGGATAGCAAGAAGCGCCGTTGTTTTTTCATCTGCGTATATAGGCGGACCATGTATTATTGACGAGGGAGCGGAAGTCCGACACTGCGCATTTATCCGCGGAAGCGCAATTGTGGGTAAAAACTGCGTTGTCGGAAATTCAACAGAATTGAAAAATGTTATACTTTTTGACGGAGTGCAGGTTCCGCATTTTAATTATGTGGGCGATTCTGTGCTTGGTTATCGTTCTCATATGGGAGCCGGCAGCATAACTTCAAATGTAAAGAGTGACAAGAGCATTGTACATATAAAATCTGCTGACGGCAGTGATATTGATACCGGGTTGAAAAAATTCGGCGCGATTCTGGGTGATTTTGTTGAAGTTGGGTGCAACAGCGTTCTAAATCCAGGTACAGTTATCGGAAAACATGTAAATATTTATCCTACATCCTGCGTAAGAGGATTTATTCATGAAAACTCTATATATAAGGATAAGGAAAATATTATAGATAAATATTTAAAAGGAGATGTGTAATAAAGGAAAAAATAAAGTAAAAAAATATTAAAAGTACAGTCCTGCTTCAAAAAATTTAATAAGCAGTTCTGCAGCAGTTTTTCGGAGATGCTTTGTTTTATCTGTTATTGTCTTTATATAAATTATCAGCATATAATTACATAGATGAAAAGACATATAATATACAGATTTTTGACAGTCAGTCTTCGAATTTAAAATAAGGAAAGACATAAGAATGCTGAAGCGCCAGACCGTATTTTGTTTTGATGCAGATAACTTTGCAAAGCAGAAAACGGTGACGAGGGTGAGGATTATCGAATTTTTCGGCGGATGTTCTCACGGTGTATACTCATCGTAATGCCAGCTACAAAAAGATATTATCTACAAAAAGCTGACAAAAGTATTGTCTTTCCGCATTATTTATTTTGTTTCCGGGTATTATTTTCCCGGGGAAAGGTGTTTATTTTTATGTGCGGAATTATTGGTTACACTGGCAACGACAACTCTGTTCCAAAGCTTATAGAAGGATTAAAAGCTCTTGAATACAGAGGATACGACTCAGCAGGAGTTGCTGTATTCTCTGACGGAGGTATAACTGTAGTAAAAGCAAAAGGCAGAATTTCAAACGTTGAATCAAAGATCAAATCAGAATATGATTCGTTGTTTTCACTATGTGGAATAGGACATACTCGCTGGGCAACTCACGGCGAACCGTCTGATATAAATTCACATCCTCACGGCACACAAAATCTTCGTCTTGTGCACAATGGGATTATAGAAAACTATATTCAATTAAAAAAAGAACTTATTGAAGCGGGATATACTTTTGAATCTGAAACCGATACAGAAATAGCATCAAAGCTGATAGATCTTAATTATATTTCTACAGGAGATCCTTTTTTAGCAATAAAACTTTCACTTGAAAAACTCCAGGGCTCTTATGCACTCGGGATTCTATTTAAGGATTTTCCCGGAAAGATTTTTGCTACGCGCAAAGACAGTCCGCTTATAGTTGCTGTTTCTGAGAACGGAAATTATATCGCTTCCGATATACCTGCGGTTCTCAAATATACAAATAAATATTATCAGCTTGAGCAAGGCGAAATTGCGGTTATTGAAAAAGACAAAGTAACAGTATATGATATTGGACATAATATAGTTGAAAAGAAGCTGCTTGTAGCTGACTGGGATATAGATGCAGCAGAAAAAGGCGGATATGACCATTTTATGATCAAAGAAATTAACGAAGAGCCGGCTGCTATTGTTAAAACTATACGTCCAAGAATAGAGAACGGTCTTCCCTGCCTCGGTCTTCCGGAACTTTCAGATGATAAGCTTCGATCTTTCAAGCGCATAAATATTGTAGCTTGCGGAACTGCAATGCATGCAGGACTTATTGGACGTACGGCAATTGAAAGGTTGGCACGGATTCCTGTAAACGTCGATATAGCGTCAGAGTTCAGATATAAAAATCCGATACTTGATAAAGATGATCTTGTTATAATTATCTCCCAGTCAGGTGAAACTGCTGACACTTTAGCTGCATTGCGTCTTTCAAAAGAACTCGGAGCGTATACACTTGCTATTGTAAATGTTGCCGGCTCATCTATTGCGCGTGAAGCAGACAGTACTCTTTACACTTGGGCTGGCCCGGAAATTGCAGTTGCAAGTACTAAAGCATACACCGTTCAGATATGCGTTATGTATCTTCTTGCAATAAAGCTTGCTCTTTGCAATAATAAAATTACAGAAGAAAATGCAAAAGAATCATTACGTGTTCTTCTTGAACAAGCGCCTGAAGCTGCGGAAATGGCATTAAAATTGAATGATGAATGCCGCCGTATATCGGACAAATATAAATCAGCTCATGATCTGTTTTTCATAGGACGCGGAATTGATTATGATATAGCACTTGAAGCCTCACTTAAGCTGAAAGAAATTTCTTATATACACAGTGAAGCATATGCTGCGGGAGAATTAAAGCATGGAACAATTTCACTTATAACAGACGGAACTCCTGTAATTGCTATTTGTACAGAAGATGCTTTGTATGACAAAATGATAAGCAATATAAAGGAAGTAAAAGCCCGCGGAGCAAAAGTTGTAATAATTTGTAAAAAAGGTGCTGTTGGAGCTGAAGAAGTTGCAGACGACGTTTTTTATGTTCCGGAACTTCCCGGAATTTATATGCCAATACCTACTATGACTGTACTGCAGCTTATTGCATATCATACGTCTGTTCTTTTAGGATGTGATGTTGATAAACCGCGTAATCTCGCAAAATCAGTTACTGTTGAATAAAATTTTTTATCATTGGTTATATTTTATTAAAGAAATAATATGCACCTCAGTACCTTAAAATTTGAGGTGCATATTTTAATATTAAGTGAAGGTATCATATATGTCAAATAACGAGGGTATTTTCAAAAAAATATACGAGGTAGTAAAACAGATTCCGTACGGAAAGGTTGCAACTTATGGGCAAATCGCACGATTGTGCGGAAATCCTCACCTTTCACAAATAGTAGGATATGCTCTGCATGCAAATCCGTCTCCAGACACTATCCCGTGTTTCAGGGTTGTGAACAGATTCGGTAAAACTTCCTGCGCATTTGCTTTTGGAGGAAGTGATGTCCAGCGTCAGCTGCTTGAAAATGAGGGTATAGAATTTGACAGTGACGGATGTGTTAAACTTGAAAAATATTTGTGGGACGGAAGCATTTCCGGATATGACATAGAGAAATAAAAAGACAGAAACATTTTGGTTTCTGTCTTTTAACATTTTAAAATTATCTATTGTTAAGAAAAGTATAAATAAAATTTTTATATCTTGTCAAATACTAAAATCTCGGAATCACCGTCTTGAAAATCTTTTCCGAGATTAAGTCCTGCATTCATAAGGGTGTCTCCGCGGTATGTCCTGCCGCTTTCTTTTTCACGGTAAACCGCATCTGGAAGCAGGCCTTTCAGTTTTAATAAATATCGCCCTTTTATGTTGCTTTTTGTAACGACATATGTCAGCACGGCCTGCGATTTATCTTCAGATACATACTCCCATGCACACCAGCGGTTATTTGTAAACGGATCTATAATCCTATAATTGTCTCCGCAAACAATAGTGTTATACAGCTCTTTATATCTATTTACCTGATATTTTACCATTTCTTTTTCTTCATCTGAAATTATACTTAGGTCGAGCTCATATCCAAATGAACCTGATGTGGCAACATTCCCGCGAGTTTTAAAAGGCATGCTTCTTCCCGTTTGATGATTGGGAGATGCGGAGACATGTGCTGACATGACACTTGCAGGATATGCTATTGATGTACCGTACTGGATTTTGCAGCGTTCAAACGCATCAGTGTCGTCACTTGTCCATATTTGCGGAAAATAGTAAAACATCCCACAGTCAAAGCGGCCTCCTCCTCCTGAACATCCTTCAAACAAAATATCAGGGAAAGTACTGGTAAGTCTTTCAGCAAGATCATAAACTCCGAGGACATACCTATGAAAAACTTCTTTTTGCTGATCCGAAGGCAGTGCGTCGGAGCCGACTTCAGTCAGATTTCTGTTGAAATCCCATTTTACGTATGATATATCAGCAGAACGGAGAACGTTTGATACCATATTGAAAACATGATCAACGACTTCCTTCCTTGTAAAATCTAAAACAGCTGTTTCTCTTCCTACCGAACGGTCATATCCGTCGACATGAAGACACCAGTCCGGATGTGCTCTGTAAAGATCACTGTTGAATGAGACGATCTCAGGTTCAAACCAAAGACCAAATTTCATTCCTAACTTATTCAGTTCTTTTGTAAGAGCAGAAAGTCCTCCCGGCAGCTTTTTTTCATTTACGACCCAGTCTCCGATCGACGCAGATTCATCGTTTCTTACGCCAAACCAGCCGTCGTCCATTACAAGCATCTCGATTCCTAAAGGAACTGCAGCTTTAGCGATTTTAAGCAATTTTTCAGTATCAAAGTTAAAATATGTAGCTTCCCAGTTATTTATAAGTATAGGTCTTCTGATATTTTTATATTTTCCGCGGCAAATATGTTTTCTTATTATTTTATGCATTTGTCTTGACATGCCGCCTATTCCCGTACCTGAATATACCATAATAGCTTCAGGTGCAGTAAATTCTTCGCCTGGGAAAAGTTTCCATTTAAAATCTTCCGGATTTATTCCCATGATAACACGTGTCTGATCAAATGTATCTACTTCGACTTTTGCTGAAAAATTTCCACTGTAGCACAAAGCAAATCCGTAGGCGCTTCCGAAATCTTCGGTAGTATCATGAGATACTAACGCTATAAAAGGATTATGATTATGGCTTGAAGATCCTCTTTTGCTCGCAATTTCCTGTATACCTTTAATCAGCGGTTTTCTTTCTATAGAACGCTCAGCAGCCCATGTTCCGTAAAGATGTATTAGATCGTAGTCTTTGTCATTAAAATCCACACATGTACTGTATACCTTTTCAATAAAAAACGGCGTGTCCGAATTATTTTTTACTCTGACAGAACGCATTATTGCATCAAACCCAGAAATTACGGAATATGAAAGAATAACAAGAGCACCCGAAACTTCATCTTTCATTGATATTTCAAGTGTTTTTGCCTCTGTTTTGTCATTTACATATGTAGATGGAAGACCTTTTAATCCTTTTTTACCGTCAAAGATTTCATGTGATAAATATTTGAGAGAAGTGGAGGAATTTCCTTTGCTTGTTTCAACAGAAAAAGCTGAAACACGGTAGTCTCCTGTTCCATTGCAGGAATATTCCTGAGGCTGAATATCAAGTGCAAAATATTTTACTCCGGCTGAAGGTGCCCAAGGTGAAAAAGATTCGTTTACCATGTCAGTGATTAAGTACTCAAGATCAAAATCACTTACATATGCCCCATAGTATAAATGCTGAAGATAACCGTTTCGGCGTATCATCATAATATATGAACTGTTCTCAGTATCTATTTTAAAAATACTTTTTTCATTGTTATATGTAATTTGCATTTTTAATATCCTCACTATTTAAAATGTTTTAAAAACTGATATAACCCAATAATTATGTGATTATCCAAGTTTAGGATCATAAACAGCACGCTCTCCACCTACATATTTCCGGCGTGTTCGAGCGAGTGTGAGGTGGGCACAGCCTATTGAGGATATGCCAACTCTTACCGGAACAGCAACATCACGCAAATGCATTCCTATAAAGGTGTCTCCTATATCTATTCCTGCATCTGCTTTAATATGTTCTGCAAGAACCGGTTCTTTAAACCCGTTATAAGCCGCAGTGGCGAAAGAACCTCCTGCGTGTATTTGCGGCACAGCGTTGACCATGTTGTCAAGTCTTAGAAAATCATAAGCTTCTTTTTCAATTACAATTGCTCTGTTTAAGTGCTCGCAGCATTGAGCGGCTAAAAATATTCCTCTTTCTTTGCAGAAAGAATTTACAGTTTCAAAAATTATTTTTGCACACTCGACATTGCCGCTTGTACCTATTTTTTCACCTATTACTTCGCTTGTTGAGCATCCTACAACAAACACATCGCCTTTATTAAGATTTGCGACTGCAGAAAAATCTTTCAATGCTGATTCAAGCTGATTTTTAATTTTGTCCATAGTTTATTGCACCTCTGTATTCTATGTATTTATAATAAATATTTGTTTCAAATAGATTTATATATCAGAAATAAATTTCATGATAACATTGTTAGTATATTCCGCGTTGTCATTAAAAATATTGTGACCGCTGTTTGGAACAGTTTGATGTTTTGCGTTTGGAATAGAGGTAAATATAAGTTTTGTATGTGACGGTTTTATTAAGTCATTTTCGCCGTCAATAATTAAAGCCGGGCAGTCAATATTATTAAGCATACGCGGAGAAATGTGCGGGTAATTTACCATAAGACTCATAAGCTGAAATTTATGCCATAATGAAAAGTCTTTGACCTTATTTAACTTTAACTTTGCGTATGCGTAAACATATTGTGCAAAAATAGGTATTTTAGCCTTTAACTTTAGCCCCTGAGGATTTATATTTGCTCCGGCGGCAATAAGGCAAGCAGTTCTTTCCGGGTGACGTATTGCATATGTCAGTGCTATATTTCCTCCGTCAGAAAAACCAAGCAGCTTAAATTTACCTAAATTAAGCTCATCACAAAGTTTAGACAAATCTTCAGCCATCAAATCAATAGAAAAGTCATTTGTTCCGGCTGAAGTTTTTCCGTGACCTCTGCTGTCAGGTAAAATGCATATATTTTTCTCGCAAAGAATTTCTACATTCTTTGCAAATACAGTATGATCTTCGCTGTTTCCATGCAGCATAATGAGAATATTATTGTTAGCTTCTGCCGAAAATTTGCCGTCATTAAAAATAGTGTCGAATTTTTCTGCCAATATTCCTTTTGCGTATATTTCTGCATAAATATCAATATCGTCAATTTTCTTTGTAAGTTTTGCAATTGGTTCCATATTATTCTACCTGCTTATAAAGTTTATTCACTGTCCCTACCTTCGATAAGCTCCTTCGCGGAGTCAATCGCAGCCGAAGATATATCCATGCCTGATATAATACGTGCGATTTCTCGAACTTTTTCATCATACTGCAGCTCTAAAACAGAAGTTATTGTCCTGCCGTTTTCTATATGTTTTAGTACTTTAAAATGACTGTCAGATAGAGATGCCACCTGTGCGGAATGAGTTACGCATATGACCTGCTTCTTTTTTGCAAGGCGCTTTAGCTTGATTCCTATACGCCTTGATGTGCTGCCGGAAATTCCGGTATCTATTTCATCAAATATAAGCGTTTCCGCTCCTTCTTTTTCTGATAAAGCACTTTTTAAAGCTAACATAAGCCTAGAAAGTTCACCGCCCGATGCTGTTTTTGAAAGCGAATGAAAACCTTCTCCACTGTTCATTTTAATTACAAACTCTGCTTTGTCTATACCGTCCGAGCCGTAATCGCACTGTGTAAATTCAGTTTTAAACTTTACTGCTTTCATATCAAGGTAAGCAAGCTCTTGCTCAATCGCAGCAGACAATTTCTCTGCCGCTTTTTTTCTAGCGTCGGAAAGTGATACTGCTGACGCTTTTAGATCTAACTCAATGCTTTTAAGCTCTTTTTTTAGTTCTGTTATTTTAGTTTCTGACAGCTCTATTTCAGACAGCTTTTTCTCACATTCTTGACAGAATTTGTTTACGGCGCCTATATTTTCCCCATATCTCGAACACAGTCGTTTTATCTTATCAAGACGTGATTCTATCATGTCCAGAGCTTGTGTGGGATTTTGTGACACTTCGTCACGGAAATCATTAGCTGTCTCGGCTATATCAATAATCTCATATTTTACAGTTTCAAGCCTTTCGGCAATTGAATCGGCTTCAGGTATAATACCGCTAAGCTCATTTATAGAGGATATAGCACGGTCAATATTGTCAGTTGCTGAGCTTCCGTTTATACTATCGTATAATAAATGATAGCACAGAGCAGCGTTTTTATTTATTTTTTCGCTGTGAAGAAGGCGTTTTTTCTCAGACAAAAGCTTTTCTTCTTCTCCGTCTTTGAGATTTGCACTTTTTATTTCTTCAATTTGAAATTTGAGTATATCAGTCATACGTTTTTTTTCCATATCGTCAACTGAAAGTTCAGAAATTCTATTCTTTATACTGCAGAAGGCAGAATATTTTTCAATATATGATTTTTTCAGTATTTCATCTCCGGCAAAAGCGTCAAGAATAGAAATATGTGATTCTGGACGAAGCAGTTCGGTATTGTCATGTTGCCCGTGGATGTTTATCATATATGACGAGATCTCACGCAGAACAGATATCGGAACTCTCTTTCCATTAACTGAAGATACGCTTTTCCCGCTGCTGTCTATTGTCCTTGTTATAAAAACGCATCCGTCTTCATCAGGAAATACACCGGCTTCTGCGCACTTTTTTACCGTATCATCTTTTAAATCACAAAAAAGCAGCTCTACGCGCGCCTCATTTTCTCCCGACCGTATTATGTCCTTATTTATTTTTGCACCGCATGCCATTCCAATTGAATCCATGACTATGCTTTTTCCGGCACCGGTCTCTCCTGTAAAAGCAGTAAATCCGGCGGAAAAATTCAGATTGAGTGATTTTATCAGCGCAATGTTTTCTATATGTACCGATGAAAGCATTTGTAACTCCTCCGAACATTTTTCAGCATTTTAAAGTCTGTTCGATCAGTTCGGAAAATTCTCTTGCTTCTTGTTCGCTGCGCAGAACACATAATATTGTATCGTCTCCTGCTACTGAACCTACTATACTTGAATAATGCATAGCATCAATAGCCGCTGCAGCTGCATTTGCCATACCTGAATAAGTTTTGAAAACTGCCAGGTTCCCTGCGTGATCTGAGCTGACAACTATGTCTTTTAAAAGGCTTCTGAACTTTTCAGTTAATCCTTCTGCGAGTTCTGAGCGCCCGGACTGCACATATTTATATCCGATACGCGCACCGTTTTTATCTGTATCAGCTACTTTTACCAATTTAAGCTCTTTTATATCACGGGAAACCGTCGCCTGCGTTACATCTATTCCACATTCGCAAAGACGGTTTGTCAATTCATCCTGAGTTTCGATTTTCTCATTTTTAATGAGCTCTAATATTTTTCCGTGTCTTTCCGCTTTTGACATATAATATTTACCTCCAAGCAATTATTTGCGGTCAGCGAGTTCCGATATTCTGTTCGTTAATTTTATGTTAAGGAGTTTATAAAAATCAAACTTTTTAAATCTGAGCAGCTTTGTTCTGTATTCTGCGGATGATACAATTATCTTGTCACCGTCTAACAAAGGAATCCCCTCTTCTCCGTCAACGCTTATATATGCGGTATTTCTACGTACCGAGCGATAAGATATTTCAATTTTTGAGTCCTTAGAAAATATAATAGGACTTGAGTTAATACAGAGATATGGGCATAGCGGAACAACACTGATACACTCTATTTTAGGATCTATTATTGCTCCTCCAGCAGACATTGAGTATGCAGTAGAACCTGTCGGAGTGGAAATAATAATTCCGTCACACTGATATCCGGTAAGTATTTCTCCGTCACGAGACAGTTCAAGATCTATCATTCTTGATATGTCACCTTTTAAGACTACGACTTCATTTAGGCATACTTCTGAAAAAACGATCCTTCCTTCTCTCACTACATTGCATGAAAGCATCATTCTTTCGTCAATATGTATACATTCAGATTTATTATTTGCTTTTTCAAACAAATTTGAAAGTAGGCTGCTTTCATTGATCTCAAGTTCAGACATATAGCCGACTTTTCCCAAGTTTATTCCGATAATCGGAATGTCGGCCGCGTATAAAAGTTTTGCGGCTTTTAGAATAGTACCGTCACCGCCTATAACTATTGCTATATCGGACGATAAAACACATTCCTTTTCAGAAACAAAATGGACTTTATCATTTATAAGTGAATCTGTTTCTTTTAGATTAAGAGATTCCTTGTTTTTTTCATTAAAAGTGTTTGATATATATATTTCCACACCGTTATTGCAGAGGAAATCCGAGATTTTTTTAGTTACTGAAAGATTTATGTCTTTGTCTTCATTAAAAATAAGAAAAAAATTCATTTAAAATCACCCGAAAATATATGTATAATATATATTATCATTTTTTTTATCAATTTACAATAGTTTTTCGGCAGATTTATGCAAAGATTATACATTTTAATAATAAAAAATGCAGGATATACCTGCATTTTTTATTATTTATTTTTTTCTAAAACAATCTTTGCATCCAGAATACCAAACCTAACCTGATTATAGCTGTCAGTCCAGATATCATTGTCACACAAAGTATTTTTATACCAATCAGCACCGGCACATGATCCGGTCCAAGCAGAATCGGGATCTCCGTAACCTCCGCCCCAGCATTCACCAATTTCTCCGTGGGTTCTGTGGTACGGACCCAAAATAGGGCGCAAGGTATTTGTAAGTAAAATTTTAATTTCATTAGTACCGGGACAGATCGCTTTTGTTATGTCAGCCTTGTACGGTGCCCTGTATATATCTCCGCATGATATGCCATTTACTATTATTTCAGCAACACAGCCATGAAAATCTGTGACTTGAAGGTAAACGCCTGTTTTTTCGCTGAAACTTTCTATAAATACTTCTTGTTTCATTTCTACTGTACCGACATAAAACAGAAATCCGTTTCCTGTTAATTCTCCGTCAATAATACTTTTTTCTTCGCTAAGCATACAATTTTGATTATATCGTAAAAGACCGTTGAGTGTCGGTTCATGAAGCGAATATACACCGAAGTCTCCGAGTAAATACATGCTTTCTAGTTCCACGCCAAGCTGACATTCAAACAGCGACGTTATAGCGCTTTTTGCTTTTGACAGAGGAGTAAATCTGCGTCTGACCTCAATTGTATTGATTCCTTTTACCGCACTGTCAGGCAGTTTTATTCTGCAGAATGCTTTTGCATAATAATAACTTTTACCATCATAAGGATCAGCCTTTACACCATTAAGGTATATATCACAGTCAGAGGCATCTTCAATTGCAAGTGACAGGTCTTTAAAGTCTCTGTCTGCCCTAAATGAGAAGCGCTGTATTAAATTTCCGCAATATTCTGCATCAGACAATATACGGTTTACAGTAAGAGCTGTATAAGGACCTTCAAAATCTTGCATGCTATCAGTTTTATACTGGCAATATTCAAGCAGTAAAACATTGTCGTTTTTTCTACTTATCCCATATGTGTTTGATAAATTAATTATATGATAGCGCTTATCTGTTATTTTTGTTGCTCTAACCGGTTTTTCAGATTTGTTAAAGCATATAAGAGAGCTTCCGCCTTCCGGAACCTCGATAACTACGTAAGATTCATTCCCGTTATATGAAGTATCAGCATAGGTGTATTTCCCTGTCATGGCATCAAAGGTATGGGCCTCATAATTTCCTGGAACAAATAGTGACACCGTTCTTGATTTGCGGCAATCCTCATTAAACAGCATAAAATACAGCTCATTTGAATTTCTTGTGTGATAAACCCTTACATCTCCTGAATTGCGGTCGCTTTCAATACGATAAAGATCACCCATTGAAATAAGAATTTCTGTAAGCTCAGCAATATTTGACGTAAATAATGCACCTTCAAGATATTCATTCTTTACATTATATTCAAAACCGTCAAGGAGGAATGGATATTTTCCGGTTACAATTACTTTTCCACCGCTACTTATAAATTTTTTAAGCAGTTCAGCAGTTTTTATATTTAAAACTTCTATGTAAGGAAGCACAACGGTATCGTATTCCATTTTCCCTACAACGAATTTGCCTCCGGAAATATTTCCGTATTCTGATGATGATAAAGTATTCATATCTCCAAGCTCATAGCTTATATGATTGGCATGAAGAGTACGCACGAGACGATTATAAAGATAGTCGAGTTTTCTCAGTTCTTCCGAGCACACTGCATGATCGTGATCCAAAGGCTCTTCACTTCCGGTGTATAAGCAATAAGCAGTTTCAATAGGATGAAGTACAAGAACTTTAGAATACGGTTTTCCCTGCGAAAGAAATGCAGAAGTCCTTGCACAGTAATCTGTAACATTATTGTATTTTTCCCAGTATGGCTGATAGTAATTTACCTGCGGAGGATACATTCTTTTTGCCCTTCCGTGCAGTGAATAAAAAATTCCATGCACGCTTCGGTAATTTACTCCCATTGAAGCAAAATGATCAAAATAATGTTCGAAATCACGGAAGCCCATTCCGTTAGTAGTTACTCCGTACATCTCGCAGAGAATATAGTCCTTCCCTGCTTGATGAGCAGCTGATACCGTTTGCATCGGGGTAGTATACATGCTGTTTTCATAAAACTTTTTATTGTCGTTGTCAAGAATAGGATCATTGTTCCAATCCATATACCCCATCAAGATGTCAAGACCGGGAATATCAAAATATTTGTAATAAGGCATTACGGCACAAGCTCGTTTAATTTGCAAATAGAGAGTGTCTTCCATCATAAGATGACCGCTGAAAAGCAAGCCGTTATTTTTGCACCAGTCGTGTATCATTGAAAAATAACTTAATTCGAGTAACTTTTGGAGTAATGTCCAATAATGATAACGAACAGTTTTGTAATTGCCGACATTAAAATAGAGTTTATATACTTCTTTTTTTATATCATAGCCGTATGTATTAAAGAAAGCTTTGTCAATAGTTGAAGACCAAGGCAAATACTGTGAATGATAACTTGGTTCGTCAACCCATATTGAAGTTATAGTCTTCCCGAACTCGGATGAAAAAGGCTGCCATAAATCATAGCTTTGAGCAATATAAAATTCAACGGCATCATGAGAAAAAAGATCCAAACAGGTTTTTGAACATTTCCTTGTGTAAACTTTTCCGTTGTGCTCACAAAGAATATCTTCATCACAAGGATTATTGCCCTTGTTATATACGCATAAATAATCAAGCGCAAACTCTTCAGGTAAATCAAGTACTGCCTCAGGCATATACCCTGCCTGCACAAAAACTGTCATATCGTGTTTTTTTGCTTCATCAATCATTGCTGACATCTTTGACATAAAGTCCGGACCGGGATAATCTGATTTAAGTCCTATATATGTCCTTGCTATAAATGAAGCCACACCTCTTTTGCTCATTTCATCTATTTGCCGTCTGAGTTCATCTTCATCCAGCCTGTCGTTCAGCATAAAAAAATCTGTTCCGCGATAGATCTTGTCAGGATTATCAAAACATTTCATATTTATCTCCTTATAACCTTTATATCAGACGATATATCCAAGTTTTCTATATTCAGCAGTTGTGTCATCTGCCTGCCATGCGATAACAAGTCTGCCTGTTATATTCCTTACTGTCAAATACCCGTTATTGCCAGATTCTATTTCTACATTGCTTTCTGTCCAGTTTCTGGTTACAACAATGCCGTTTTCAGGATCGTCTGCATACATACGGCAGGTAGTACCGATTTCCGGTAAAAATGTAATATCGGCGTTTTTAAGTCCATTTATTGAAATGCGGCGGTCATTATACATGCAGTCTCCGACAGTTTCAATTCGGCATACAACTTTTGAACGCTCTTTTTGTTTTACAAAAACGCGGCACTCTTCGTGCATCCAGCGAGGAAAATTGTAATTTGCTGTGTTTTCTTCTACAATACATGCAGACGACATAATTATAGGCGCTCCAAGATAAGTACTTATTTTTGTTGTCACGGTTTCATCTTTGCAAAATGCAGTGAAATAATAGCCGCCTCTGTATGACGATGCAAGTATCAGCGGAAGCTTGTCATGTGTAGAATATGCTTTAAATGATATATCAATACCTACTTTTGCAAGGAGAGAGCGAAGCAGCAATGAAGTTAAAAAGCGCTTTGAAAGATCATATGGCTGAGGAAGGCTTGTCGCTTTTCCCATATTTCTATATGGAAAACTTCCCCTGATCCAGCAGAGATTCATTTTTGAGTTATATGCAGCATACAGTCTTGTTTTGCCTGTTTTTACGCATACCGCTTCAGCAACTACATCAACGTTTTCATTCCTGTTAGCTATTTCGCATAATCCGCCGTTTGAAACAAGACCGTCATGACAGAAGATGTCTGCCGGAGCATCAGTTTCGTATTCATCTTTATAGATATCTGTAACAAGTTTAAATTCTCCGGACAAAGACTCATCGTGAGCAACGCCGAGAAGTGAGCAAAGCTTTTCAGATGCAAATTTTGTGCTTCCGTAAAGAACAGTTCGTATTCCTCCGTTTATTGCTTTAAATACGCATTCTTCAAATTTACTTCCTGCTTCGGGTACCGGACATACTATAACTGTATTTTTATAATGATCTATTGATGACTTTTCAAATACACTGTCTGAGACAACGGTATTTAGCGGGAAACCGCCATCTATTGCACTTTCAATAAACCAGTCGTCCATAATCATACGTTCAGGTTTTCCTGTATGTAATCCTAATTCGCAGTAGTAATCAAAGGGATACATCCACGTTAAGAATCCGGGAGCATCAGGATAAGTTCTGAAGCTTTCCAGAAGATGAGGTATAACCTCGTTAGGGCATCTTCTTGGCATTTCTCCGAACGAATCATCAGCAGAAAGGAAATTTATTCCTATAGGTTTTTCGGTTTCTCCGTTTTCTTTCATACGTGTTACAGCCAAAGGAAGATAAATATCGTGCGGAGACCTTGCGTATCTGTCGAACCAAGGACAATTTATCCACCATGGATCATGTATGTAATAACGGAAAGCATAGCCGTTAACCGGAACATTTGCCATATGCGACATATATCCTACAAGTTCAAGGCCAAAGCGAGAATTCAAAGCTGCCCACGGAGAGTTTGGAGGAGCGATAATATTATTTTTGTAAATTTCATCTATAGGACAGCCATGTGCAGAAATGTCCATTGCAGTAGATAAATTGCTTCCTCTGACTTCTGTTATAAAATTTGTATTTGGAGTATAGTTTCTCCAGAATTCACATATTGAATTTCGCACATCATCTGCACCGTCAAAATTAAATTTTTGACCGTCAAACAATTCACCTGTCCAATTCCATGAGTCAAGTGAAAATCCGAATCCGTTTGAAAGCCACAAATAATCAAATCCTACATCCTTAGCAAGGGCAGCGAATTGTTTTGACAAAAATTCACCGAATACAGTGCCTTCAGGTATTCCGTTTGGATATGCAGCATAATGATAATTGTCTTTATGAAGCTTTCCGGCACAGTGTATCCATGCATTCATGCAGCTCCCGCGGTTAAGCTCTGCGTGCCGCTCGAATTTAAATTCTGAGTATGCAAATTCAGGACCTGGATCAAAAGTTTCTCCTACAGAAATGTCAAATCCGGTCAACTTTTTTCCTATTCTTTTTACTGCTGAAATTATACGTGCAAGATCTGAGTAATGCATTACAGGAGGGTTTTCCATATATAATACGGGTTTTACATGCAAATTTCTCTCATCATCAGATTCAGTCCCTGGTACTCTATTAACTTTTTTTGGATTTCCAATGCCTATATATCTTCCCCATTCAAATTCATCGTTGATATTTCCGCTGTAATCAAGAATTTCGCTTCCGTCGCTTGTCCAAAACATTACACATGCACCGCTCGCATGGCATAGCAGCGGTTTCCATTGATCAAAAAGTTCTGTACATACTGATTCAATATAATTATCATCAAGTTTTTTAAATGGCTTTAAAGACATTTCAAGGCAAACTCTACCAACTGTCATGTTCTTTGGATATTCATAAGTATACATATCATCCCTCTTCTCCGAAAAAAATATTGTATATTTACTTTATCTCAGTAAGATCTATATGTGAAATTTTCGCAAAGAGCTTAATTGCTTCCGAATTATCTCCAGAACCGAGCGCTAAATGGTGCGTAGGTCCGGCAGCACACCATTTTTCAAGAAATTCAGTTGCTCGCATATTAAATTTACATCTTGTATTAGTATTACATGTTTGAGGTATTGCACCTTTCATTGACTCAGCTTTTGAAAGTATAAATTTGATTTTCCCGTTTCTGTCAGATGATGTTGACAATAAAGTTATAGGACCTGCCTTGATATTAAATTCGACTGAAATTCCAGACCCTGATTTTCCGTGAAATCTTTTTAGTTTACGTATAATAGGCTTGTTGTCACTTATCGATATGTTGTGTGGACCGTCATGACCGATAAGGACAATATCATCATGTACATCAAAGGGATGCAACTCGGCGAAAGAACCTCCGCCGCCAACACGGTTTGTAATAAGCATAGAAGCCGCGGTCTTTAGATCTGCTTCTCCGGCAAGCGGTATACCTTTGCTTGTAAGAAGGGTGTTTCCTATTATAAGATTGGATGCAATACGTTCATATTCGTTTCCTGCTTCGCCTTTATAGTAATATGCAAGGGCGGTAAGGCCGTTTTTCTCTACTAGCATATCAAGCGCAACAGATAAGCGTGCCGACCATTCAAGATCTTCCCTCTTTACATAATCAGTTAAGGGATCGCCGGAAGGTTCACGAATATCAAATAAATTTTGTATTAGATCAACACGCGCATCAATATCGCCTTTTGAAATTTCATGGCAATATTGAGCAAGTTCACACATTTCAAGCATTTTTATATGACATCCGAATGTCTTTGTATACATTGTCGGATCGGAATTCATATCGTACATACCCTCATAAGTGTGTCCGAGATAACCGATTTTTGCATATTTAAAAGCTGCTTTTGCAGACAGTGCTTTTTCCCATAAAGCTACTGACTCTTTTATTTTGTTGGTTTCAGATGATGCTGCAATTATAAAATAAGGCATATCTTTCCCCAAACGCTCATAAACTCCGGCAACCTCAGGCATTGCACAAATATCATCGTTGCACAGCTGCATATATGTAGTAGTATTAGCGTAATCAAGTTTATCGAGCGGCTGAATACCGACAAGAATTTGCGGAACATCAAGATATACAGCGAAAGGAGCGGCAACTGATGACGTAACATAAGTTGTCATAATGATAAATAAGGCGTCAATATCAAGCTTTTTGCATTCTTGTACGGCTGCAAACGCTTTATCCACGCTATCTACAAATCCTACATTGCATACTTCAGTATCGCTGCTGAAATAACTCACAAATTCCGCAGACTTTTTTTCCAGTTCCTCTTTCAAACCTTCAAACTGAGGCCAATATGGTTCATGCCCCAGAGCAACTATACCCACTTTTGCCTTTCTTTTTTCCATTTCATAATTCTCCTTTAGATTATATTTTAATTTATAGCATTATCATTATAAAGAATATTTTATAAACATATAATACTATCTTTTTTCATTTATGTAAATAGACTTTCCAACCATTTTTAGCATAATTTGTCCAAACGGTGTTGACATAAGTCCAATATTAATTTATACTTTATTATGAAAATATGAACAGCTAAAATTGTATTGTTAATTTGATAAAGGAATTTAAAATATGAATAACGAAATAAAAATACTTCCGGAATATGATATAAATATTCCATCAATAATTCTTGTTCATAAGTATGAATATACATCACATTCCACAAGCAGTATTTATGAATCTGGCAGAATGAGCTATGGGTTTGTGTATGTTATAGAGGGAAACGCTGAATATGTTAGCGGAGGCGAAGATATTCAGGCGGAAAAAAATACCATATTGTTTTTGCCGGAAAAATCGAGATATTCTGTTATAAATAAAACAGATAAAAGCTTTTTGCATTTTACAGTAAATTTTTGCATAATTCCAGATGCCGATAAAAACGGCGTTTTATATGATTATATTTCAAAAGATAAAATACTTTCTCTTAAAACTGCAAATCCTGCTTTTTTTGAAGCTATGTTTTTAAAGCTTTTAACAATATGGAACAGTAAAAAAAGCGGATTTCATCTTGAAGCAAAGGCACAGTTATATCAGCTTGCAAATGAATTTTTTTCTGAGTTTGCCGCCTCAAAAATAAGTAAAAATGATTATGAAAGAATTTTGCCGGTAAAAAGATACATTGATGAAAACTTTTATAGAACGCTTAAAATATCTGATTTATCAGCTGTATGTGGGCTATCTGATACTCATATGCGGCGCCTGTTTACTGAAGTATTCTGCATATCTCCGATAGAGTATCAAATAGACCTTCGGATTCTGCGAGCAAAAGATTTGCTGCTTACCGGGCTTTATACTGTAGGTGAAACAGCAGAGATGTGCGGTTTTTCCGATGCAAATTATTTTACGCGGATATTCAGCACACGTGTTGGAATTTCGCCTCTCAAGTATAAAAAGGCACACTAGATAAATAAAAAACTCCGAATGTTTATTCGGAGTTTTTCATCCAATATTATCTTATATTTCTGTACATAGGCCCATATGCTGCACAAGCTCTATAATCCTGCCCTTCTTTGTCCATTCCGAAAGCATTCCAAGATGCGGGTCTGTAAATATCTTCATCAGGAATGTTGTGCATGCACACGGGAATGCGGAGAATTGAACAGAGCGTTATAAGGTCGGCGCCTATATGTCCGTACGATATCGCTCCGTGATTTGCTCCCCAGTTGTTCATTACGTCATATGCTGTTTTAAAAGGCGGTCTATCGCATGTTCTTGGGGTAAACCATGTGCACGGCCATGTATAGTCGGTTCGCTTCCACAGCATATCTGAAACTTGTTCAGGCAATTTCACAGTCCACCCTTCAGCTATCTGCATAACAGGGCCAAGCCCTTTTATAAGATTTAAACGCATCATAGTGCAAGGCATTTCACATCTTGTCTCAAATCTCGAAGAAAAACCGCCTCCCCTGAAATAACCCTTATCGGCGGCGCACCATTCTGTTGCGTCAAGACAAGCTTTTATATCTTTCTCAGTCATTTCCCAAAAACGCTTTATTACACCGTTTCCGTTATTATCTTTCGAAGCTCCGCTTCCGTCAAGACAGGCTGCTCCTGAATTTATAAGATGAATTATACCTCCGGCTTCTTTTGCTTTTCCATCAATATCATACCCGGTAGCTTCTTTTATAGCTTCAGGACTCCAATAGGTTCTGACATCCGCAAAAATCTGAGCTGTGTTTGTCAGCAATTTTCCAAACAGCATGCATACGCCATTTAGAGTATCATTCTCAGTAGCAAGAATATACGGCTCTCTGGCGCCGTTCCAGTCAAAAGATGTATTAAGAAGAGCTTCAGGAAAATCGCAGTTCGGATAAAAATCCGTCCACTGCCGCTGTCCTTGAAATCCGCCTGCCATAGCGTTATGCCCTACAGACTCTTCCTCAAATTTAGGAGACAGCTTTTTGTTTCCGTTATAAAGATCTTTTATAATACACATCATCTTTACAACAAATTCCCATGATTTTTCTTTTTTCTCTTTTGATTCTCTTACAAAATCCGGATTTTTATCTAATCCTTCACGGCAGTTTTCTTTAGTCCATTTAAGTGCTTTTTCATATTCATCTTTGTCATATATCTCTTCTGTCATTCGGCGGATTATTTCCACCTCGTCTACTGATTCGACACGCATTCCGAGATAGTCCTCAAAAAACTCAGTGTTTATTATTGATCCGCCGATTCCCATAGTAATTGAACCGATCTGAAGATATGATTTCCCCCGCATTGAAGCCGCGGCGACAGCAGCTTTTGCAAATCTTAAAATTTTTGTCTTTACATCATCAGGGATTTCACAGCTGTCGGCATTCTGAACGTCATGACCGTAAATTCCGAATGCGGGCAGTCCTTTTTGTGCATGCGAAGCAAGAACTGATGCAAGATAAACCGCTCCCGGACGCTCAGTTCCGTTAAATCCCCAAACGCCTTTTATTGTCATTGGGTCCATATCCATAGTTTCAGATCCGTAACACCAGCACGGAGTTACCGTAAGAGTTATATCTACTCCTGCCTTCTTAAATTTATCTGCACATCTTGCCGCTTCCGCAACTCTGCCTATAGTTGTATCGGCAATTACAACCTTAACCGGTTCTCCGTTTGAATAGCAAAGGTTTTCTTCAATAAGCTTTCCGGCAGACTTAGCCATGTTCATTGTTTGTTCTTCAAGTGATTCTCTTACTTTAAGAGGCCCTCTTCTACCGTCAATAGTCGGTCTTATTCCTATTACGGGATATGAGCCGATAAGTCTGTTTTCAGCCATTTTTTTACACCTCACAACAATTATTTAATATTATACCTTATTATACCTAATGTAATTATATACTTGCAATAATATCAATACTTGTGATATAATAGAAAATAATATAATAATATTCTTATATAATTTACATAATGCGGAGATTTATATGGCATACAACGAACTTGCAGAACGAGGTACGGTTGATTTTCCAATCGGGTTTTACCATCTTGAAAAAGATCATCCGAAATATATAATGCAGTATCATTGGCACAAAGAAATTGAGATAATACGTATTATAAGAGGAAAACTTGCAATAACTCTTAACAATACAGAGCTTCTCGCAGGTCATGATGATATTATTTTTGTAAACTCAGAAGTAGTACACGGAGCAATTCCGCATGACTGCATTTATGAATGTGTTGTGTTTGACCCTTGCAGCGTGTTGCTTAATTCGGAAATGGGAAAGCATTTGGCACTTGGTTTGACAGGACATAATATTTTTATTTTTCACAGGATAAAATCTCAAAACATAGCATTATTTAGTACTGTGAATCAGCTATTTGACGCATTTTATGATACAAATTACTGCGATCAGCTTTTGATAATTGCAAAAATATATGAACTTTTTTCAGTAATTCTTAAGGACAAGCTTTACTCTGATAATTTATCATACGGAAATTTTTTAAAAGATAAAAATATAATTAAACTTAAGCGTGCACTTGAATTTATGAGAAAAAATTACAAATCACAGTTTTGTCTTGAAGAATTATCACGTGCTGTTGATGTTTCACCTAAATATTTTTGCGTTATTTTTAAGTCAATGACTGGAATGACTGCTTTTGAATATCTTAACAGTTACCGTATTGAGAAGGCTTCAAACCTTCTAATATCTACAGATATGACTATAACTGATATTGCATATTCCAGCGGATTCAATGATTTAAGCTATTTTATAAAAACATTTAAAAAGATTAAGCAGGTTACTCCAAAACATTTTAGAAATTCACATTACAGAGGTCAAAACCATGAAAAATAAACGTTTGTTCCCGGCAATTACCGTTACAAAAAAGGCTGAGTTTTCAATTAAGAAAGGACATCCTTGGGTATATGATGCAGAAATTGTAGAAATAGATGACAGCTCCGGCAACAAGATAGAAAACGGGGAGCTTACTGATATTTTCTCATTAAAAGGTTCATATCTTGGAACAGGTTTTTATAATAGTAACAGTAAAATAAGAGTACGTATATTGTCTTCAAATGCAAACGAAAAATTTGAACGCAGTTTTTATGAGAGAAGAATAAGATATGCAATAGAGTATCGAAAGACAATAATGAAAAATAATTTGTCATGCTGCAGATTGATATTTGGCGAATCAGACGGTCTGCCGGGACTGACAGTGGATAAATTTTCAGATATACTTGTAATACAGGTGCTTTCATACGGATTAGATAAGATAAAAGATATGCTGTATGAAATATTATATGAAACATTAGTATCCGGAGGAGAAAAAATTTCGGGAATTTACGAGCGAAATGATGTTGCTATACGCGAACTTGAGGGACTTGAACAATATAAAGGCTGGCATGAAAAAATTCCGCATATATTAAAAACAGAAACCGAGATATGTGAAAATGGAATATATTACAGAGTAGACTTTGAAAACGGTCAAAAAACTGGATTTTTTCTTGATCAGAAGTATAACCGTGCAGCAGTTGCTGAATTGTCGCAAGGAAAGACAGTATTAGACTGTTTTACACACACCGGATCTTTTGCCTTAAACGCTGCATACGGAGGAGCCGCGCATGTAACTGCTGTAGATATATCGGCTTCCGCGATTGAATGTGCAAAAAACAACGCATGCAGAAATAACCTTGAATCAAAAATAGACTTTGTTATTGCTAATGTATTTGATCTTCTTCCCCAGCTTGAAAGTGAAAGAAAATACAAATATGATTTTATTATACTTGACCCTCCCGCTTTCACGAAAAGCCGCAAAACAATAGAGAGCGCTGAGCGTGGCTACAAAGAAATAAATTACAGAGCAATGAAACTTCTGCCGCGCGGAGGATATTTTGCGACATGCTCGTGCTCACATTTTATGAGCCGTGAATTATTTGAAAAAATGCTTAAAAGTGCCGCTAATGACGCCGGGGTCAGTCTCAGACAGATTGAGGCTCGGCAGCAGGCGCCGGATCATCCTATTTTGTGGAATGTTCCTGAGACTGACTATTTAAAATTTTATATATTTCAAATAATATAAATAAAAACACCTTTCTTACATGAAAGAATCTGTAAGAAAGGTGTTTTTTTAATCAAAATAAATCTTTCCATTCATTTATACGTTTTTTCATCCCTGATATATCGAGTACGCCGTATGCAAAGCCCTTTCTTACAAGCTGCGCAGGCAAATACTCGTCATATTTATCAAAAATCGGAACCTCATTAGGATATAAGAGTTCAATAGGATCAAAAGGAATTGATGCTATATCGAATATTTTCCGGAAAAATTCTTCTTTTTTTGCTTTCATAGTAAACTGTATAAAATAAGGACGTGACGAATCCATACCTTTAATTCCGAGTTCAGCTGCGCATTTTATCTTTAAAAAACGCTCAAGAGCCATAAAAGCATAAGTTCCGAGCCAAGGCAAAAGGCACCACATGTCACCGCCAAGACATATAAGCGGGTCTGTAAATACCCCTGAATTTTTTGCCGCCTGTCTTGCTTCCTCAATGCGCACAACTGCATTTTTCATTAGATATGGATAAACATTTTTTTCGGAAAGAACCTTTTTCATTCGCTCTAAGATTTTTGTATTTATATCGCCAGGACAAAGCCCAAAATAAGCTGGAACCTGTCCTTTCACTTTTTCACAGTATATAAGACGTCGTTTGTGATCTATTTCTTCAACAACCCATACATGACCGGCAATAGCTATTTTCTCACCGACGGGCGGAGGCTTGACTATAGTGCCAAGTTCTTGAGAACCGCATCTGACGGTATATTCTTCATTTTCAACAAAAACAGCGTAAAATTTGTATGAGTTTATAATTCTTTCTCCTGCAAGGCCTATAATCAAACCGCCTTCATCTGTTTTTTGAATATGGTCTATATCAATGAGATGCTTCAGAAGTATTTTATAATCATCTGCAGAAATATTTTTAAATACAGATAATTTTAAAATTTTGGCAGCCAGTGTCGCCGGTGAAAGCTCGCCTGATGAAGCGAGAACACTCATTGTCTGATGATACAAAAGGCTGTAATGCAGCCGTTTTAAATCCTGCGGCTCTACCCATCTCTCTTCAAGGTAAAGCTGAACCAGAGCTATCGCCTGCATAAGCTTCCAAGGTACTGATGCCGGAAACATTGCCCTTGCCTCAGTCTGATCCTCCCTTATGACAAACCACATTTCAGGAGGATTTCCTCTTCTTCCTGTACGTCCCATTCGTTGCAAAAAAGACGATACGGTTGCCGGAGCATCTATTTGAAATGCTCTTTCAAGTCTGCCTATATCTATTCCCAGTTCAAGTGTTGCGGTTGTTATCGTCGTCTGAAATTCCTCTTCATCTTTCATTATTTCTTCAGCGGTTTCCCTGAATGAAGCTGATAGATTTCCGTGATGAATCAAAAATCTGTCCGGCTCTCCACAGGCTTCCTGATATCTTCGCAAAGTAGTAGTTACAGCTTCGCACTCCTCACGTGAATTTACAAAAACAAGACATTTTTTTCCTTTTGTGTGCTCAAATATATATCCAAAACCTGGATCAGCCGCGGTCGGAGCAGATGCTGTTGCACTGTCAAGTGGTTCTAAAGCTTTATCAGCTGACTTATCTTCAGAAGCCTGCGGCCCGCTGATAAAGAAATGTTCCATTGAAAGACGCCATTTTATCCCTTTGATCTCAATTTTTGGTATTATTGTATTGCGCCCTGTCCCGTAGGATAAAAACTCCCCTGCCTTTTCAGGCGAACCTATAGTTGCTGAAAGTCCTATTCTGCGCGGGTTAACGCCGGCAATTCTTGACAGACGATCTATAAGACACATTGTCTGCGCACCTCTGTCACCGCGCATTAAGGAGTGAATCTCATCAATAACTATGAATCTCAGGTCACAGAAAAGTTTTGATATTGCTGAGTGTTTGTGCAACAGAAGAGCTTCCAATGATTCGGGAGTAATTTGAAGTATGCCGCACGGATTTTTTAACAGTTTTGCCTTATGCGAAGCCGAAACATCTCCATGCCAGTGCCATACCGGAATCCCCTCTTCATCACACAAAACGGATAAGCGCTGAAACTGATCATTTATCAAGGCCTTAAGCGGACCAATATATATAGCTCCGACAGATAAGGGCATGTCCTCGGAAAAAAGCGTGAGAATAGGAAAAAACGCAGCCTCAGTTTTACCGGATGCGGTGCCGGACTGCAGCAAAACATTTTCATCCGTATTAAAAATTGCCTCTCCGGCGGCTATTTGTACTGCACGAAGGTTTTGCCAGTCGTTTCGGTATATAAAATCTTTTATAAAAGGTGCATATCTTTCGAACACATCCATTTTTATTTTCCTTCCGCTTAACTATTTTGCCTCAGCTTATATTTCAAATTCTGCTATATCTGTTTCTGCGTCAGGATTTTCATCTGACGTCAACGTTCCTTTTGAAAATTCAAAATTATCTGAATTTATAAGCTCCTGAATAGTTATGTCTTGATTCTGATAAAGCAAATTAAGCAATTCGATGAAATCTCTTATAACTTCTCGCGGCGTAATATTTTTGTCGGCTCCTATCCTTCCGAATTCAAGTTTTATAAATTCTGCAAGATCTTTTTCGGACAATGAAGGATTATAATCAAAAAGCTGACCGTGTATATCCCTGAGTTTTTCTGTAAGAACCAGCAATTCTTCATAAGTTAGAGGTTCTAACTTTATTATTGGAGAAAGCATATCGTGCATTCCTTCTCCTGAAAAACGTCCTTCAGACAGTCTTGATCTGAGCGCTTCATAACTGTATATACCGCGTCTTGTATCTTCAATACACTGAGGAGTTCCGCACATTATTATACCTAAATTTGATGCTTTTCCCTGCATAGTATCATTGTACATTGCGAGTATTTTCTCATAATTATACTGACGCGTAATGCTATTTGGTATTTTATAAATATTGACAAGCTCATCTATGAGTATTATCAAGCCGGAATATCCTGCAAGTTTTAAAAATGAGGAAAAAAGCTTTATATAGTCATACCAGTCGTCATCAGTAATAATAATATTTACGCCAAGTTCGCTTTTTGCTTCTGATTTTGCAGAATATTCACCGCGGAACCACTTAATAACCTTTGCTTTTTCCTCGTCAGCACCGTTTATATATGATCTGTAGTATATTGTAAGTAAACGTGCAAAGTCAAATCCGTGAACCATTTCTTTCATTGAATTTACAATCTCAGAAAGCTTTTTTTCTACAGTTAAATTAAATAACGGGTTGTCAGGAGATATTCCGTTTTCCTGCAAAGTTTTTGTTTGAACGGCGTTTATCCATCTGTCAAGAATAAGACTCAAAGCTCCGCCTTCAGGACGTGTCTTTGTAGAAATGTTGCTCATCAGCTCTTTATAAGTTGCAAGTCCCTGCCCTTTTGTTCCCTGCAGTCTTCTTTCTGGTGAAAGATCAGCGTCAGCAACAACAAAGCCCCTGTCCATGCAATAATTGCGCATAGTTTGAAGCAAAAAGCTTTTTCCGCTTCCATACTTACCCATTATAAAGCGAAAAGCGGCGCCCCCCTCAGAAACTATTTCAACATCATGCAAAAGAGCTGTTATTTCCTTTTCCCTTCCTACGGCTATATACGGAAGTCCTATGCGAGGCACTACTCCGCCTTTTAAAGAATTTATAACTGCTGACGCTATTCTTTTTGGTATTTGCATATTTTTTCCTTTCAAATGCAAAAAATTAATTATATATAATTTTTTAATTCCTCGAGATAATCATCAATGATTATCGGTGTTTCATTTTCACAAATTATAACTGTATCTGCGAAAATTTCAAACATTTTTTCATTTATACTGTCAATTATAACTGATAGCATAATATTATTTTTTCTTAAGTATGAGCCGTATTCTGTATTATCAATTAAACATTTGAGAAAAAAGCGCTCACTATCATTAAGAGGCGTATGTATTTTTTCAAAAGAAATTTCAGATTTACAAAGCCCATTTTCAATTCTATTTACAGTTTCAGAAGCAGTAATATCTTTTTCATATTGTGTATCGTCTTCAGTTATAAGTTTGTTTAATGTTATGTCAGATGATAAACGTATAGAGGAAAGTTTTGAAAAATCTATTTCAACTTTCATTCTTTCAGCTTGTTTTTTTTCTGCAAAATACTCGTTTGCAGCTCGTGCTATCAAAGACATCATAATTTTGGTTTCTTTTCCGGGAGAAAGAGATGGCTCAAAATTTAAATTTTCTCTTAAATACCTGTCTACTGCTTTAATAAAAATTCCTAGTTTGACGTTTTTATTTTTTGAGCAGTAATATTTTTCACATTGCCAGTGACCTCTAAAACAAATATATTTATGTACACTGTTAAACTCATATTTGCAGTCTGAATGTCTGTTTCGACCGCTGAACACAGCAGATGCAAACATTGTATAAGACGATGATACTATATCTCCAAAAAGTATGGTAAAAAGACTGTTTTTGCGTTTTTTTTCAAAATATTCAGAAAAAAGGATGTATGCTTTGCAGCACACTGATTTTGCGTCTTCCGGAAAGGTTTTGTATAATTTTGATGAAGTTATATTATATGACGATAAAGTGCAAAGTGCTGAAAAAATTCTGTCATAATCGTATTTCTTTACATCTGCCAAAACTTCAAGTGCGTTTTCAAAAGAAAAGTCGTATACTCCGTTAAGAAAAGATTTGTCAAGTCCGTGAAAAACAACAAAATCACATATCCATTTTACTGTTAGAACTTCTATTCTTTTATCTATTTCCCTGTATTTAAAATAAAACTCTTTCAGAGAATTCAGCGCATCTTCCGGAGCTTCAAAGGCTATACAGTTTAGCTGCTCATATATGTAAAGATAGGCAAAGGAAAGCGAAGTTTTTTCTACTGTACCTTTCCTCACTTTGGTACGCCATGAAAAATAACCTCGGAGTTCTTTGTCATTCATATACTGATATGTAGGATAATATCTGACAAAAGTACCGTCATATATAAAATCATCTTCATATTCAGCCATGAATTTACCCTGTTTAAGAAAGATCCAGGCATCGGATTTTCCTAACGATTCGGGCAAAAGAGCAATGGAACGCATATCTTTTATTTTTTCAGGTACATACTGAGGCATTTGTGAGGCAGGACGCAATATGGGCTGATCCTTATATAATTTTGTTTCAATATTTTTACTGTTTGACAATTTTTTGTCGGAAAGTATTTGTTCAATAATAGCCTTTATATCCATATAATTTCGCGCCCTTGTATTTTTAATTATGTAATTTTACAAAATGAATTTATATAAAAAATAGGTGAATATTATATAAAGATAATTGTTTTTTATAATGTTATTTTTCTGTTTTTAAAATAATACTCTTTATCCTTTTCGCCTATTTCTCTGAGCACTCTGCATGGATTGCCAACTGCAACAACGTTTTGCGGTATATCTTTGGTTACTACACTGCCGGCGCCGATAACGGAATTATCCCCTATTGTTACACCTGGAAGTATTACTGCTCCGGCTCCTATCCAGCAATTTTTACCGATTGTTACCGGCGCATTATATTGATATGCATGTTCACGAAGCTCGGGATTTATAGGATGTCCGGCGGTTGCAACAGTAACATTAGGACCAAACATAGTATAATCGCCTACGTAAATGAAGGTATCGTCAACAAGTGTAAGATTGAAATTTGCATATATTTTTTTACCAAAATGAACATGTTTACCTCCCCAATTCGCATAAAAAGGAGGCTGAATATAGCAGCCTTCCCCTATTTCAGCAAACATTTCTTTCAAAAATTTCTCTCTTTTTTTTAGCTGGGTCTGTGGTATGCTATTATATTCGTATAGTTTATCAAGATAAGTAAACTGTTCTTCCAGTATACTTTCATCATCCGGTAAATACAAATCACCGGAATGCATTTTATCAAAAATATTCATTTTACCTCTATATCCTTTCTTTTTTCATGCCTTTTTAATATCGGAACAATTGAAAAAACTTTTGATTTTGGGATAATTTATACATATTAAAAAAACTCTTTGCATCTGTTTTAAAAGCCTAAGTTTTTATAAGGTTTGAATCATTTGTTACACATGCAATAGTTATTTAATCCAAAATAAAAGTATTTTTTAAATTAAAATATTATTAATTATTATAACACATAGTTATTTTAAATTCAACAATTTAAAATAAAAATTCGAATTTATGTTCGTAATAAGAAAAAAAATACCAAAATTTACATTTATAAAATTCATATCAAATGCAATAATAATACCAGAGCCGCAGAAAAAACAAATTTCTGAAGGCTTGATAATCAGATAGATTTAAATAGTGTTCCAACATTAAGGAGAATTGAAAAATGACAAACAAGAATCTTGTACCCGAAGCAAGAGCAGCTCTTGACAGATTCAAGATGGAAGCTGCTACAGATGAGGATGTCACCGATACATATTAAACCAAAACCAAAATACTTATTAAACCGGCCCGATAAAAGAAATTGGCGTACTGAAGCTAAAACCAGTACGCCGTTTTTGTCGGCAAAAGTGAATTTATACCGGGAGCGATTTTTGTTTTTGCAAACAGCGGCAAAAGGGCGTTTTTTAACTTGGGTTCTCCACCCTAAAGCACCTCGGAAACGCCTATATATCAAGATTTTCAGAGGTGCAGCTTTTCAGAAAAATCAGACACAGCGTCACCCTAGTATAGAAGGAGGAGCGATTTATGATTTACGATGTATATGATTTTAACTTTTTAAGGCTTTGCGGTCTTTGCAGATATTTTCCGAAGGACTTGCAGAAAAGATACAACAGCGAGATGCTCGGGGTTAATGTTTATAAGAACTTGCAGGAATTCAAGATGATAAAACAGCAAAGCAATAAACAGAGCTTTAAATTGACAAGACAAGGAAAAGCATTCCTTGCAGAGATGGGATATACATTTCCCGAGGATGTTAAGACCAGCATCAACAGACAGAGTTACCAAGTCAAGATTAACAATGCTAAGTGGGTTTCTCTTTTACACCTTGCAGGAATAAATGTCTTTTGCAGAAATTTGAAAGAGCTTGCAGGGATGGAAGTAGGATACA